>NZ_JAKUHK010000147.1:0-5147 GCF_023630655.1 Synechococcus sp. MU1655
AATTAGTTACAACACATCTGTGAGCAATTATGAGCGTACCTTTCGCGAAAATTTTTCCCAATTACTGAATTACTTAGCTTTTGAGCTGGAAGCTTCTGTATCAGACCAGCTCTCCATGGTTGGAAGGATTCACCATCGATCTGGTGCTTTTGGCACCTACAACGGTGTCAAAGAAGGAAGTAATGCCTATCTCCTTGGGTTGCGCTATCGCTGGGGCCAAGACAAACTTGCAAGCCACCAAGTCACCGACGTTCCGCCTCCCCTTGGCTGCCCTGACCCTGATCGCGCCTCCCGCCAGCCCCAACTCAGCCTGAACGAAGAACTAGAAGAGATCACGCTTGGCACAGGCGGGAAAAAGCCAATACTTTCCACTGAACCGCTGGCTCAGACACGCCAGTCAGAGATCTCTCCAGCAGAACAGGAGGCGTTACGCGAACAAGCGATCGCGATGATCGACCAAAGGATTAGCAGCATTCAGTTCCAGCAAAGACTCACGATTGATCGTCGATTTGGCAATAACAAAGAGCTTGTAGACCTATCGAATAGTGACTTCCGAACACAAACACAATATGGAGCAGTTAGGCCAACTCAACTTCCCAAGTATGGAAAAGCACAGCTGATTGACGGCAAAATCAGTCGCTGGCGCATCCAAGCCGCCAAAGTCTCGATCACTCCGGAAGGATGGACTGCTGATCGAATGGGTTTCACCAATGATCCGTTCACACCAGCTCAAACAAGAATTGACTCTGAGGATGTAATCGCTAGAGAGCAACCTAATGGTGACATTCTGATCAAGAGTGCCCGCAATCGCCTGATCGTGGAGGAAAGGCTCCCCATTCCCGTCAGCCGAACCCAGCGCATCACACAAGAAGAAGAGGTCGAAAATCGTTGGGTGTTTGGCATCGACAACGATGACCGTGATGGTTTCTTTGTTGGTCGCGATCTCAAGCCAATCGAGCTGAACGAAACAACAAAGTTAAGCCTGCAGCCTCAACTTCTTCTTCAACGGGCAATTGATGGGTCAACAAACAGCTATGTCAAACCTGGCAGTTCAATCGATAGCGGCACAGTCAGCCAACCATTAGAGGTTGGTGATATTTTCGGCTTAGAAGCAGAGCTAACCAGCCGAATCTGGGGGTGGGAGATTGAAACCAATGCAGACATAAGTACTTTCAACCCTGAAAACTTTATGAACGGAAGCCGCTTTTGGGCCGAAGCAAATAAAAACATTACTCTTCCCTGGCTTGGCGCAGTCAAGCTCAGAGGCTTTTCGGCTTATCGCTTCCGGGCCTTCAACGGATCACTCGGGGAAACCGATGTTTACTCTGCTTTCGGTGGTTTCTTAGAAAAACGAGGAGCCTTCCAAGTTGGAAAACTTGCCAACAGCTATATCTGGCGCATTGGAGCAGGAAATTACCAAGCGGAACAATTCAAAAGTGAAAATTTAACTGATCTATGGAGAGCTAATTTCTATGGATCATTAAACAGTAGCTATCCAATATGGCGAGGGAAGCCCGCTGCACTGACGCCTTTAGCGGCGTATCGTTACTCTCCGGTCGCCATTGTTCCAGGGCTTGATTTCAGGACCAACATCAGAACACAGCTTGCAGCCTTCGGAGACGGTACCAGGCAAAACACAATTAGTCTCAGTGGCGGACCTACTATCACCTTAGGAACATTCAGCAAACCCTTCCTTGATTACACACAGTTTTCGATTACTGGTGGTGGCACCCTCAAGCAAGGCTCAAGTCCTTTTGATTTCGATCAAGCCATTGACCTTGGCACTTTGGGCTTAGGCCTTACACAACAGATCGCCGGACCAATGATTCTCAATGTTGGGATCGGCTTGAATGTTGACCCTGCCTCTGAGTTCTACGGTGACGTCATCGACTCAAACATTGAATTGCGCTGGCAGCGTCGTTCTTACGACTTCGGCTTCTACTTCAATCCTTACGAAGGAATCGGAGGATTTCGCTTCCGTCTCAATGACTTTAATTTCACAGGCACCGGAATTCCGTTTGTCCCTTACAACCCATCCAATGATTTAGATAATCGCCTGTTCTAATCAAGCCCTTGATTAATCAGGTCCACCGCCATAAATCAAATGGCTTCCTGTGAGGTCCGAACCTGCAAACTGCATTCCCTCCGTTTGCACTCCAGGCGCATAGGCATTGATCACAACCGAATCTCGTAAGTCGGCATGGCGGAGATCAGTGTCTGAGAGATCAGCATTGCTCAACATCGCTCCCTGTAAGCGAGCACCATCAAGCCTGGCACCACTCAAATCGGCACCTTCAAGATTGACCCCATTGAGCTGTGCCCCGCGCAAATCAGCATCACGCAAATCAGCCCCGATCAGATGGCGTCCGCGTAGATCCGCATCACGTAAATCACATCCCTGACAAGCGCCACTCTCCAGCAAGCGTTCCAGCGGTGTACCAAAAGGCTCAACTGCAATCGCTGTCACTGAGCCTGCCTCAACCGCTGAAGGGCCCAGCATCAGGGCCATCGAGCCAAAAGCAATCCAAATGCGCTTGAGAAGGACTGTCATCACGCTGATGCCGCTTCTTCCTTCATAGACACTAAATCAAGTGTCTGCCGTATCCGTGCAAAACCCGTTCAAGTAAGGAAGGCGATCGAGCGTGCTCTGCAGCTCAGCATCCCGAGCCAAAAGCTGCCCCGTTGCATCCCAACGGCCAGAAAGGAGCATGTCGAGGGGGCCTGGATCCACGTCTATCGACCAATGCCCTAGAGCACTGCTGCAACTCGAAGTCTCCAGGTCGAAGGTCCAGATTGCTGCGGGGTCTTGGGCCATTGCATCTTGCAAAGCACGCACCTCGTCCTGACTGGCCTTGGCACAAGGGATTCCTAATGCCAAACAATTGCCGTAAAAAATTTCCGCAAAACTCACCCCAATCAGGGCCCGGATCCCCCACCTCATCAAGGCTTGAGGGGCATGTTCACGACTCGATCCACAACCGAAGTTGTCATTGACCACCAAAATCGAGGCCCCCTGATGCGCAGGAAGGTCAAAGGGATGGCGTCCTTCGAGCTCCTTTCGATCGTCAGCGAAGGCCTGAGCTCCGAGTGCTTCAAAACTCACGCATTTCAGAAATCGAGCCGGAATAATCCGATCGGTATCGATGTCATCACCCCGCAAAACAAGGGCGCGGCCTTCAATCTTGGTAATCAGGCCTTGAGGAAAATCGTGGGTCTGCGTCATGAAGGATCAAGAGGAATAAAACAACAACCAAAAGCACTCAAAAGGGCGCGGAACGAGGCAGCCAAAGATCAGGTCTCGAGCGAGCGAACATCGCTGACATGACCGGTCACCGCAGCGGCGGCAACCATGGCAGGGCTCATCAGCAACGTGCGACCGCTGGCAGATCCCTGGCGCCCCTTGAAGTTCCGGTTGCTGGAGCTCGCACTGATCTGCCTCCCCTCAAGACGATCAGGATTCATCGCGAGACACATCGAGCAGCCAGGCTCACGCCACTCAAACCCCGCATCGCGAAACACTTGATCCAGGCCTTCAGCCTCTGCAGCACGAGCCACCTGCTCGGAGCCCGGTACCACAAAGGCCTTGATCCCATCAGCCACCTGCCTCCCCCTTGCTATGTCGGCTGCCGCCTTGAGATCACTGAGGCGACCATTGGTGCAACTGCCGATAAAGCAAACATCCACCGGCACGCCGGCAATGGCCTGGCCAGGTGTTAAATCCATGTAGCGGTAGGCCTCTTCCGCGATCGGTCGATCGGCAAGATCCAGTTGCTCAGGCGTTGGGACCTGCTCATCCACGCCGATCCCCTGACCTGGAGTAATCCCCCAGGTCACCGTTGGGGCAATCGTTGCGGCATCAAATCGCAGCTCGTCGTCAAAGACGGCATCGGCATTCGATGCCAGGGAACGCCACCAACGCGTCGCCCGGTTCCAGGCTTCACCACGCGGTGCGGAAGGACGGCCCTCCAAGTAGTCAAAAGTCGTCTGATCGGGATTGACGTAGCCGCAGCGGGCTCCACCCTCAATTGCCATGTTGCAGAGGGTCATCCGCTCTTCCATCGACAGCGCATCGATCGCCGGTCCAGCGAACTCGTAGGCATGGCCAACTCCAGCCTTGACCCCAAGCGAACGAATCACATGCAGGATCAAATCTTTGGCAAACACCCCGGGGCTCAGCTGATTGTCAAACCAAAGCCGACGAACCTTGAGTTTGTTCATCGCCAAGCTTTGGCTAGCCAGCACATCTCGAACCTGAGACGTGCCAATGCCAAAGGCGATTGCCCCAAAGGCTCCGTGGGTTGACGTGTGCGAATCCCCGCAGGCCACCGTCATACCGGGCTGCGTCAATCCAAGCTCCGGCGCAATCACATGCACGATTCCTTGACGGCCACTGCCAATCCCATTGAGCACGATTCCATGCTTGCTGCAATTGCGCTCCAGGGTGCTGAGCATCTCCTCCGCCAACGGATCAGCAAAGGGCCTGGCCTGATTGGTGGTGGGAACGATGTGGTCTACGGTCGCCACCGTTCGCTCCGGACAACGCACCCTCAACCCCTTGTCTTCAAGGGCAACAAAAGCCTGAGGGCTCGTGACTTCGTGGATCAGATGCAACCCAATCAACAGTTGGGTGGAGCCACCAGAGAGTTCCGCAACGCGATGAAGATCCCAAACTTTGTCGTACAGGGTTCCGCTGCTCATTCCCACTCGACAATTCACTCAAAAACCCTAAAGGCAAACGGCGTTCAATCCAATCCACTCAATCTCGCCTTTGAGCCTTCTTTCTCCTCACCCTCCGAAGCGACGGCCAGCAAACGCAAGCGAAGACAATTCAAAACCTCTCCCGCGCTCACAGTACGAATCCACTCCCGACCCCGAGTGGACCCCAAGCGCAACATCTCACTGCTGCATCCATCCGGCCCAGCAACACCAACAAACACCAACCCCACGGGCTTATCCAGCGTTCCGCCATCAGGGCCAGCGATTCCCGTAATCGAAAGCGCCCAATCCGATCCGGTAAGACGACGCACACCCAGCGCCATCGCCTCGGCCACTGGCGCACTCACGGCACCGTGCTGCTCGAGCAGCGGTTCAGGCACGGATAACAGATCACGCTTGACGGCATTGGCATAGGAGATCACCCCGCCAAG
>NZ_JAKUHK010000148.1:0-5125 GCF_023630655.1 Synechococcus sp. MU1655
CCTGCTGCCATTGGCCTTGCAAGCTCTTGCTTGTCATGGGTGGTAGGGCTCATCCAAAGAGATCACCCAACCGATCGATTTGGTGAATCGATGCTGAGGCGATTGATCTGTAAAGGCCTATGGATCGACTCTTCACAACACTGGAACGCAGTCAGGTCGATGCCGAAGCAATGAATTACTACTGATTTGCATTCGCTCCATGAGCCTGTTGAGAATGATACTCAAGAGCGTCACGCTTGGCCTGGTCGACCGCTCGTTGAATCCCTCATTAGAGAAAGGGAATAGACGGAGATGGCGCAGTCAGCGTCGATCAGTCCTTATGGGGATCGGAATGAGTGAAGGTTCCATAAGGCCGCCACCGCTGTTGTCGTCATCATCGGAGTTGGCGGTAAACCAAAGGACAATGCCGATCAGAATGCAAAAAGTGCCCAGAAGGGTGAGCTCCAACATCGCCAACCCAAAGCTGGTTGAACTCTAATCAGATTGTTTGCGTTTCGACATCTCCCCTTGAACATAAACGTTGGAATGGAACGGTTGGTTTAGGCGGAGACCTTGCCAGAGTCGGTGGCGACGCACTCTTGAAGCTGCTCTCTTAGGGCGTTGTGGTCCATCTCCTGACCAATCAACACCAGATGGTTTTTGCGTTTGCCATTCCAATCGCTGTCATCGATAGAGAAGCGTTTTCCAGCTAGGTGGAAAACATGACGCTTTTCGCTTTCGTTGAACCAAAGGATGCCTTTGGCGCGAAACACGCTTTCTGGTAATTGATTGTCGAGGAAGTTCTGAAATTTGCGAAGGGAGAAGGGACAGTCGCTACTGAATGAAAGTGAGGAGTAGCCCTCGATGTCGAGATGGTCCTCATGGCCATGGTGCGCGTGGCTGTGGTCGTGATGCGCGTGATCGTGGGATGCATGGTCGTGATCGGCAGTATTCGAAACACGATCGCTTTCAAACAATCCAACACTCATCAATAAAGGCAGGGGAACATGTCCTTTTACGGAATGAAGAATACGTGCATCTTTTTTGATATCGCGCAGGCTTTCTTCTAACTCTTTGACCCGTTCTGTTGATACCAAATCCGTTTTGTTTAGGAGGAGGATATCTCCGTAAATGATTTGAGAGCGCCCTACCTCACTCTCAAAAACGCGAGCATTGCAATTTTCAGCATCAATCAGGGTGATGATTGAATCCAGCCTGGTCTGGTCTCGAAGCTCGCTGCCCAGAAATGTCATGGCTACAGGAAGTGGATCGGCAAGACCTGTGGTCTCTACAACCAGATAGTCCAAAGGTTCAGGGCGCTGCAGTATTCGCTCGACGGCTTCCAATAATTCACCATTAATCGTGCAGCAGATACAGCCATTGCTGAGTTCCACCATGTCTGCACTGGTGCTCACCACGAGATCGTTATCAATCCCAATCTCTCCAAACTCGTTCACGAGCACGGCAGTTTTGAGCCCGTCTTGATTGCTGAGAATGTGGTTGAGAAGAGTGGTCTTACCGGCGCCTAGAAATCCAGTGAGAATCGTGACAGTTGTGCCGTTGGTTTTAATCCTCGGGTTCGAAGCAGTCTCTGACATGGCCGGTTTTAAAGGGTTGGAGAGAGGCCGTCGATCGCTTGGGCTAATTCGGCATCACGGCTGGAAAGTCCACCAAGATCATGGGTCGTGAGTCGAATGGTGACACGGTTGTAAACATTGCTCCACTCGGGATGGTGATTGGCGCGTTCTGCGAGCAATGCAACTTGTGTCATGAAGCCGAACGCTTCAACAAAAGAGTGAAAGCGCCACTCTCGTTCCAACCCATCAGAAGCAATGGTCCAGGCAGGGCAAGAGGAGCAGAGGTTCTGGCGTGCAGCGTCATCGAGCAAAACAGCTTGCTTTGACATGGATGAATCTGGCTCTTGTGCTCGTTGAAGTTTGGTTCAGAACCAAACGATTGGGAGAACTACCACTAATGTTTTAGGGCGTTTTGAGTGCCCATGGCGATGGCGCCCTTGCTTGATCGTGAGTCCTTGATGAGGACCTGGGCTTTGAGCTCTTTCCTTGCCTCAACCACTGTTGTGTTGTGGGTTTGTCAGGCGCCATCCGCTTCGGCGCAGCGGATTGTCAAAAAGATCGAGAGCCATTGTCCTTTGGGCTATGTGGACATGCTCAATGGAAAATGCCATTGCTGAGTTCCACCATGTCTGCACTGGTGCTCACCACGAGATCGTTATCAATCCCAATCTCTCCAAACTCGTTCACGAGCACGGCAGTTTTGAGCCCGTCTTGATTGCTGAGAATGTGGTTGAGAAGAGTGGTCTTACCGGCGCCTAGAAATCCAGTGAGAATCGTGACAGTTGTGCCGTTGGTTTTAATCCTCGGGTTCGAAGCAGTCTCTGACATGGCCGGTTTTAAAGGGTTGGAGAGAGGCCGTCGATCGCTTGGGCTAATTCGGCATCACGGCTGGAAAGTCCACCAAGATCATGGGTCGTGAGTCTAATGGTGACACGGTTGTAAACATTGCTCCACTCGGGATGGTGATTGGCGCGTTCTGCGAGCAATGCAACTTGTGTCATGAAGCCGAACGCTTCAACAAAAGAGTGAAAGCGCCACTCTCGTTCCAACCCATCAGAAGCAATGGTCCAGGCAGGGCAAGAGGAGCAGAGGTTCTGGCGTGCAGCGTCATCGAGCAAAACAGCTTGCTTTGACATGGATGAATCTGGCTCTTGTGCTCGTTGAAGTTTGGTTCAGAACCAAACGATTGGGAGAACTACCACTAATGTTTTAGGGCGTTTTGAGTGCCCATGGCGATGGCGCCCTTGCTTGATCGTGAGTCCTTGATGAGGACCTGGGCTTTGAGCTCTTTCCTTGCCTCAACCACTGTTGTGTTGTGGGTTTGTCAGGCGCCATCCGCTTCGGCGCAGCGGATTGTCAAAAAGATCGAGAGCCATTGTCCTTTGGGCTATGTGGACATGCTCAATGGAAAATGCAGCACGCTCGGAATGATGACTTACAAGGTCCAAGCCATCGATGGCAGATCCTGTCCATCCGGATGGGTGGATGTGGGGGGAGGTTATTGCCGCAAACAGTGAGTCGCTGCTTTCTGTCGCCCGGCAATGTCATCACTAAAGTTCCCAAAGTTGATTCAACTTGAATGGTCCGCTTGTTCGCTCTTGGTGTTTTGGTGTCTTTGCTTGCACCTACCGATGCCTTCGCTCAGAAAAGGATTCCGAAAGCAGAGGGGCATAATCAGTGCCCATTGGGTTATGTCAACACACTTGGCACCACCTGCGTGTCGCCCATTTATTACCGAATGAAGCCAACGAATGGTGAAGCTTGCGACTCCGGTTGGATGAATGTTGGTGCTGGTTATTGCAGGGAAAAGTAGGTCTGAGTATGAATCAGCAGCCAGTTTCTTTTTGGTCTCTCAAGCCGTGGTGGTGTCAGCCCTGGAGCATTTTGCTCACAGGATTTGTGATTTCCATTGGGAGCTGGCTGCTCCTTCATCAACTTTGGATCACGCTTCCCACCACCCTGGCGATTGTGGCTTGGTGGATGTTGTTTTTGGTGCTTGTGCCTGCTGCTTACAGCAGGCAAGAGGACTCTTGACCGCTGCCTTGATCAAACCATTCCGCTTGGTGGGGTGAATCGGCACGGATGAAATGTGTTGGTGTGTTCACCTTCAACCACCGAGCTGTATAGGGTTCAAGCAGAGATGGAGCCCAGATGGGATCCAGGACAATGGCCTGGGATCGGTTAGGCGATTACCTGCATCAGACCAAAATCATTGGTTCCATCGCGAGCACGCTCTACTGGGACCAAAACACGCGCATGCCCTCTGGAGGTGCAGCCTGGCGTGGAGAGCAGTTGGCGCTACTCGCGATTCAATTGCATTCCCGGCAAAGCTCTCGGGAGTACGCCGATCTGATCCAGGAAGCCCGGGTCGAGTGGAGTTATTCAGGGCTTGCAACGACAGAGCAGGCTGATCGCGGCCGCAACCTTGATTTGCTTGAACAGGATCTGGGCCGGCAACAGGCCTTAGATCCCACATTGGTGGCAGCGTTGGCAACGGCTAAAGCCGACGGCTACAACAATTGGCAACAAGCTCGAGCTGACTCTGATTTCGGCTTGTTTGCTCCTTCCTTGCGCTCCATGATTGGATTGCGTCAGGAGCAGGCTCGCCAGCTTGCAGAGCCGCGCAGTTGTTGGGAAACACTGGCTCAGCCATTTGAGCCCGATCTCACGATGAAGAGGCTGAAGGAGTTGTTTGCACCGCTGAGGCAGCGCTTGCCAGAGTTGTTGCAACGAGCTGGTGGGCAGACACGGGAGCGAGCGCTCAGTTGGGATCTTTCTGAACCAGCACAACAACACCTCTGCGACAGGTTGTTGACCTCCTGGGGGCAAGATGCGTCGATCACCTGTGTTGCGCGATCTCCCCATCCCTTCTCGATCACGCTTGGCCCGAGCGACTACAGGATCACCACCAGAGTTGTTCCAGGCCAACCGCTCTCCTGTTTCCTGGCCACTGCCCATGAATGGGGCCATTCCCTCTACGAGCAGGGGCTTCCCGATCAGAAACATCAATGGTTTGCATGGCCTCTGGGGCAGGCAACATCCATGGCCGTGCACGAAAGTCAATCGCTGTTTTGGGAAAACCGAGTGGCGAGAAGTCAGCCGTTTGCGCAGCAGTGGTGGCCGGATTTCGAGGCTGCGGGGGCTCCGCTGCCATCAGCAGATGCTCTTTGGAGCGCCATGAATCCTTTGGCTCCGGGTCTCAACCGGGTCGAGGCCGATGAGCTCAGCTATGGGCTGCACATCATGATCCGAACGGATCTAGAAATTGCTCTGCTCGAGCAAGGCCTTCCGGTGGAGGAGCTTCCTGCTGAATGGAATCGGCGTTACGGAGAACTTCTTGGAGTGACACCATCCAATGACGCAGAGGGCTGTCTTCAAGATGTGCACTGGAGCGAAGGACTGTTTGGATACTTCCCTTCGTATCTACTTGGACACCTGATCAGTGCTCAGCTGAGCGAGGCGATGGCTGCTGCCATCGGTTCACCCGAAGAGCATGTTCGTCGGGGTGATGTCACCCCTTTGTTGGACTGGCTCCGTGAGCATGTACACCCCATCGGACGGGCCATGAA
>NZ_JAKUHK010000149.1:0-5047 GCF_023630655.1 Synechococcus sp. MU1655
AGCTCGTGGCTAACGAGTGCATGCATCACTAGCAACCTCAGCCGAGGCGATCGGTGCATGATTCAGAGCAGAAGGCTTTTGTCCAGAGCAGGTCAGACACCCCCCATTAATTCGATAAGGCGCCAGGTGCCCTCTCAGACATACCGTGCCACGAAAAAACAACACCTGCCCCAGCTCCCTGGCATGAGCATCAGTCAGGGGCAAAGTGAGCCATCCATCGGGAACAACGCCTTTCAGTAGAGATCGACGCTCCTGGGCATCGATTCGTCGTTGACGCTCTTCCCGATCATTTTTGGCGCAAACACCTTCAACCTGAAATTCTCGAGAACAATCCAAGCAGGCCGTCACTATTGGCTTTTTACGAGCTGCGTTGTGAGAGAGCTTGTCGCCTGGAACCTCACGATCCTGACCACAAGAGCATCGACACCACCAGTAAGCATTTCCGCTTTTGGTACGACGCTCCGAGGCACGAACAACCGTGAGCTTTCCGTACACCTCACCAACTCGGTTCCGGGGCTTGGATGGCATCAGGAATGAAAAGAAAGTGAGCTACTCAGTCATTTTGGCGTGACATTCTTCATTGGGTGATGCCTGGTTCCAGTAACACCAACCCAGAGCAAGCAGATGGTCGTCAAAGTTCAAACCAGTGAGTAACAGTCTGAACTGATGATGGATCACATTGCGATGAAAGAAACAAGACAATATCAACCAACTTTCTATTACTGCCATGGTGAAGTTGTGTCAAAGATTAGATGGAGCAGCGTTTTACAACCTGACCCTTTCCACTTTTTTTTGCCAACGTAAGACTGACAATCACAAGGCTCATCACGCTGCCGTTGATCGCTGACACGTGCCTTCACGATGTAACCAGGAACCTCTCGAAATACCACCTTGACCCACGCAAACAGCAACACCCTCCGCAATCTCTGTCCAGCACTTCAGAATAAGCATTATTTCAACTAGAACCCGCCTTAGTTTTAATCGCTGAGAAGCCCCATCATTACTTGATTGTCTAACCCATCAGATTGGAGCTTGACCCACGGCTTGACCCACGCTTTCAAGGTTCCACATCAGCTCCCCATGCAGGCTCAGCCACGGTCCATCCAGACTTCTTCAACTGGAACCACAAAGAGGCTGCGTCCTCGTACCTCATCTGCCTTCTGGTCTTAAGTAGAGCCGGACCATCGGGCATAGGTCTGCCGTGATCTACGAACACCCTCACGAACTTCACCTTCTCATGTCAAGCGTAATATGGACTGCCCGTGAGGAGCTTTGTCCCAGAAATAATGGCCATAATGCTCAGCAATGCTACATAATCATAGGCCTTTGTCTTTATGAAATAAGGCAAAAATAAGATCTGTGCGACCATAAAAATAAGCACGCCAAGAGTAGTATTAACATGAAGTTGTGTAAAATAGCCACCAACTTCGCAACAGGTTCCAACCACTCGCATTTTTTCTAGAATATTCATGGCAAATGAATTACGTTCAAATTTTGAAAAACCACTGGTAAGAGAGAAAACCCGAAAAGAATGTGATCGTTGTTACTATTTTGCAATATCGCCATCAACACTGCTTAATAAGGCTTTAAACCAGGAACAACTGCCTGACTTAAAAAACAATCTTTTTGATCTTAGCCTTGCGAATCCGCCAATCAACATTTGTGATACCAAAGGATCTCGCCTAGTGCTCAGCCAGACTTAGCGAAAGCACAACAGCAAGCATCACATTGTGCAATTACACACAAAGATTTGATGGAGCAGCGTTTTACAACCTGACCCTTTCCACTTTTTTTGCCAACGTAAGACTGACAATCACAAGGCACATCACGCTGCCGTTGATCGCTGACACGTGCCTTCACGATGTAACCAGGAACCTCTCGAAATACCACCTTGACCCACGCAAACAGCAACACCCTCCGCAATCTCTGTCCAGCACTTCAGAATAAGCATTATTTCAACTACGGCGGTCAAGGGCCGTTGCCAACGCCTTCGCTAGAGGCCATGACCACAAGTTGGCAGCGCATCCAAGAACTGGGACCGTTCACCACGGATGTATGGCCGTATATCAGTGCGGAAACAAACAAAACACGTGCGTCACTGAGTCGAATGTGTGGTGTGGCACCCCATCGCCTCGCACTCACCGAAAACGTCACCAGCGGGTGCGTTCTTCCCCTTTGGGGACTGCCCCTTAAAGCCGGTGATCGCCTGTTAATCGGTGATTGCGAGCACCCGGGAGTCGTCGCCGCTTGCCATGAACTTGCCAGACGAGAGCATCTGGAAGTCGACAACCTCCCTGTTCAACAATTCAGGCAAGGACGTGAGGCACAACACGAAACCGACGCTGGGGTCCTCCAAGTCTTAGAAGACTCCTTAAGGCCACGTACCAAAGTCGTGGTGCTGTCCCATCTGCTCTGGAACACCGGACAGCTAATGCCAATCCCTGAGGTAGCAGACCATCTTCGTCAGCATGCTCAGCAACCATTTCTACTCGTGGATGCAGCCCAAAGCATGGGGCAAATTCCTGTGGAAGCAGCTGCGCAGGCCGCTGATATTTATGCCTTTACTGGGCACAAATGGACCTGCGGACCCGAGGGATTAGGAGGCGTGGCCTTATCAGAAAGAATCCTCAATCAAGCCAATCCAACGCTCATTGGCTGGCGCAGCCTGCGCGATGAAACGCGCGCTGACATCAATGATCCAGAACCGTTTCACCACGACAGCCGACGCTTTGAGATTGCAACGAGCTGCGTGCCACTGATGGCAGGGCTTCGTCAATCGTTGCGCTTGTTCGCCAACGAGGGCAATGAGCAAGAGCGTCTCCAAACCATCCAATCCCTAAGCGGCGAACTGTGGAGGCAACTCAAGGAGCTTTCAGGAGCCACTCCTTTGCTGAAGGGGGAACCGCCAGCAGGTTTGGTGAGCTTCCAACTCAACGATGCATCAGGACGAAGTCCTGCTGAAGTCGTCAAAATCCTTGGGAGAAAAGGGATCTGGATCCGCAACCTAGAAGAACCCATCTGCCTAAGAGCTTGTACGCACATCACCACCAAACCCAACGAAATCAGCCGACTCGTGGATGCTCTTAAACAACGAATGCCCCCCGATCATTAAGCGCCCGGAGGGATCAAGACCCATGCCGTCACAACAGCAACAGAACAAAACAACACCATTGAAAGAGGCCAAACCTCATCAAGAAGTTCCAGTCGTTTGGAGAGGTTATCGCGCGCCTCTCCAAGGGGCATGCTCTCCATATCGGCATAACGGCGTCCAATCCAAACCAACAAAACAAATGCAAACAATGTGATGACGTAAGCGATCACATAAACCAGATCGAGAAAGGTAAGGAAAGGAAGGTCAGGGAGTTCACCTCGATACACCTGCTGCAGGAACACCAATGTCAACAACACGGTGACAGGAATTCCTGCTCGAGCATCTTGCTCATCAGGGCGGATTTTGAAGACGAGAAGTACCATCACCATCACAACCAACAAAGGCAACATCAAGCGCCAAAAAGAGGACCAAGACGAAGTTCCGAAGGTGATGTCATAGACAATGAGACTGTAATCCCGGTCCAACCCACCAAGACCAAAATTGGTTGCATAATTATGGCGATACTCAGCAATCGACCAACCGCGATTCAACCAACCAATAATTCCTGTTCCTGCATAAAGGCCCATCCCACTATTGCGAATATCAGGCTCAAAACGCAACTTCGTATAGCCAAGCCCTCCCGCCACATCATCAGCTTCAATCGCGATCGGCAAACTAATGGTGAGGAACGGGAACTTCTTAAAGGTTGCGCGATCAATATAAAATCGACCAACATAAGTATAAAGCTGGTAATAGGTACCATCAGACAAGACTGCTGGCTTATCCTGCACAGGGTTCAACACAGGTTCAGCATCAGACAACAACGCATTAAGCAATGAAATATGCTCTTGCAAATCTGTATCATTGGCCTCTAAGTAATCTTGAAGAGGCTGCTCCCAGCGCATCCACACGTAGCCATTGGAGGAGAAGCTAGGAATACTTAGATCAAGATCGTAGGTACTATTTGAATACACTCCAATCTTCACATGGTATTTCGCATCATCGAGTGCTTCAATGTCAGCTTGAATTTCACTTCCGCTTAACGACTCTCCTCTCTGTGAACTCCAACCGTCACGAGGAAGGCGATCCACGGATGTGGTTAATGCCCGAGAAGCTGAAGAAAGTCGCAGGGAATCACGGCCTGGCACTTGATCAACATTTAGACTAGTTACTCCAATAATGGAAAGCAAGGCTGCCAGAACCACTGACGCGATCGCCAAGATGTTCCACTTTCTCCGTCTTCGAACCTTCGTCATGAAAAAAAGAGCAGCAAATCACAAAAGCGTTTTACCAGTTAAGCGGATAGCAACAATTCTTCGTCGAAGTACCCTCATAACATTAGGACTTAGTCTATCGATAGCTGCCACATCAGCCCAACAAAAAGACACTCAAATCACCTCTGATAGCAAGAATACGATCCTCCTAGGCCAATCCTTACCACTGAGCGGACCTTCGGCTCAAATAGGAAAAAAATATCAGGCAGGCGCCCAAGCATGGTTTAACGAGGTGAATCGACAGGGAGGAATCAACGGGAAAAAAATACGTTTAATCAGCCTTGATGACCAGTATGAGCCTGAACTGACCATCAGCAATACCAAAAAACTGCTCGAAAAACCGAACCTTCTTGCTCTCTTTGGCTATGTAGGCACACCCACAACGAAAGAAATACTTCCATTCATTGAAGAAAGGAAAGTTCCCCTCATCGCCCCCCTGACAGGTGCCTCAATCCTGCGTGATGAAAAATTAAAAATGGTAGTGAACTTAAGAGCCAGCTATCAGATGGAAATAGACAAAATTGTTGATAGCCTTGTTCGTAATGCACGACAAAAAATAGCAATCATTTATCAGGATGATGCCTTTGGGAAAGATGGCCTGAAATCTGCAGAATCGGCCTTGAAAAAGCATGGTCTGAAGCCAGTTGCGATCGCAACCGTTCAAAGAAACTCTGCCAAAATC
>NZ_JAKUHK010000150.1:0-4956 GCF_023630655.1 Synechococcus sp. MU1655
TGGATTGGCGGGTTCAAGTTTAATTTTCTGGGTCGTCATAGGAGCCGTTGCGCACGCAAGGTGGATTCAAGATTTGCTAAACAATGAATCATCCAAAATCGATACTCAAAATCTAGCGATAGAGCAACACGGATACGTCTCTGTTAAGCCATCGAAAGGAAAATTTTATGCCAAACGTGGTTTTGTCTTTGGTTATTGGGATCGTGAGCCTGAGCCAAATGAATTAGCGATTGAAGTTCGGGATAGCCCGAAAATCTTTGATCTAGCTGGTATTAATCTGATTCTATTCACCTCTGTTTTTGTTTTAATTGTAGTGTCAAAAGGTCTCTTCAGCATTGCGGGAATGGGTTGATATTGTGCTGTGAAGGTGGGTATTGGCAAAAAAGTTGAAACGTTTGAGGATGATTGGGCCTGTTCCGGATTTCTTCTCCTATCTCGCGCCATTCGCCACTCTCTTCGTCGGCATGCTTTTACTGCTATGGCGGATTGAGAAAGGTGCCACATTTTCAGATCGCCCCTTTTCTGATCGTGATGTTTGCTTTATCGCCTAAGGGATCAACGACTGAACTCGCTGTTTCAGGTCTCAAACGTCGATGTCGGGTGAATCTCTTGGGGCAGTGGAAATGCAATAACGCAGGTCTTGCGGTCATTGGATCGATTGCTTTGAACCACTGACTTCGAGGAGGTTTAGGTAATTATTCCTACAAAAAAAATCGTGAGGCTGCGTGACAGTCTCCGCATCCAAGGAGGTGGTCCTTGGTGATGCGTCGCAGAAGAGGGTGGTCTGGGAAGCCGCCCTTTTTTTTGAGCAGCACAACAGCGCCAATTGCTCGGGGAGGAACCCGCTGAAAACGCTGGCGTTCGCTTAGGCGTTCGCTTAGGCGTTTGCCAGGTTTGCGAAGGCCGACATGACCATGATCGCGATGATCACAGTGCCACCAAAGAAAGCGATATTTGGGGAGTGGTTCATCTGCAGATCGCGAGCAAGCAGACGCTAGCCAACTGGCTTTACAAACCGTTACCAGGGTATTAAGTTAATTGAAGCGACCTTTGAGCAGGATCCGCAAAGGAAAGGCCTCCGCGCAAGGGGGCCTTTTTCATGGCGGAAGGCCAATGGCAGCCGTATACAGGCGATACCTGTGTGCGGTGATGCCGTTGATCCATAAAAAAGAACGGACGCCCGCCCCTGCAGCCGACCGTTCAACATAGGATGCCTCCCAACATCCTGACCCTCGCCAATACAAGCGTGTGAGTGCGTCTCTGTCCCTAGTGATACATACTCATCTTCGTTCAAGGGCATAAAAAACAGAGGGGTTTAATCCTCTGTCTTGGTGGTGTGAGTTTGAACCACTGCTCCCCAGCGTTGGCTCACTTTCAAGATGGCTCGGGTGATTGTTCGCTGACCTTGAACCCGCAGTTAGACGCAATCCCGCAAATCTTTAACGACGGTTTGACGGTCATAAAAATGGGAGGGTGCTAACTCCTCCCAAGGTGTCTTGCTTTCGACGTCTCAATTTTCACTTGTTTAGAACGCATTGCGCCTGAGTGAAGGCTGAGAGGGTCTTGCCAAATATGACTCGGCAGATGGATTCAGCATTGAATCAACGGATGACCTGAGCAATTGGCAAAATTCCACCGCAAGTTTTCGGCTCATGATGCAGTTGTGAGTTGATCGATTTGGCATGGGTCACAACGTCGTCGAGCATCGCATCGCTCATTGCTGCGTTGTGGGGGGCGGGCCTGCCGGACTGATGTTTGGTCTTTTGCTGGCTCGACAGGGGATCAAGGTCACGGTGTTGGAGTCGCAGCTCGACTTCGATCGAGATTTTCGTGGAGACACGATTCACCCCGCGATTCTTGAGGCCCTCGATCAGATCGGCCTGGCTGATCGTGTTCTTGAGATTCCACATGGCCGAATGGAGTTGGCCCAGCTGTGTTCTGAGGGAATCGTTACCAATTTGGCCGATTTTCGTCGCCTGAACACGCGCTACCCGTTTGTCGCGGTGCTTCCGCAAGTTGAGTTTCTTCAATGCATCGCTGGGGAGGCCAGCCGCTATTCCGGTTTCGAGCTGGTCATGGGGGCTCGGGTCGAGGAACTCATTCAGGAGAGAGGCTCCACTCATGGAGTGCGCTACAGGGATCGGCAGCATGCACTGCATGAGGTTCGTGCCACTCTCACGGTGGGAGCAGATGGACGATTTTCCAAGGTTCGCAGTCTCTGCGGTGCTGAATTGCAGAGCACCTCACCACCGATGGATGTGCTTTGGTTTCGTGTGCCTCGCAGGTCAGACGATCCCCATGATCAGTTCCGCTTCCATGTTGGCGGAGGGCATTTGGTTGTGCTTCTGGAACGTGCCCAGGAGTGGCAGGTGGGTTATGTGCTCTTAAAAGGACAGTTCGCGGCCACCAAGGCCGCTGGGCTTGACGCCTTCCGCACGGATCTGAGTCGCCACGTGCCCTGGCTTGCAGATCGGGTGCATGTGCTGCAGACCTGGAAACAGATTGTGGTTTTATCCGTTGAATCCAGTTTCGTGAAGACGTGGCATCAGCCAGGGCTTCTGCTGATCGGCGATGCTGCCCATGTGATGTCTCCAATCGGAGGGGTAGGAATCAATGTGGCGATTCAGGATGCGATCTCGGCTGCAAATCTGCTGACAGAACCGCTGAGACGGGAATCCATCGGTTTAGATCAGTTGGCGACTGTGCAATTGCAGCGGGAGGGGCCCGTTCACACGATTCAGGGGTTCCAGACCATGGTTCAGAACCGCATCATTAAGAGCGCTCTCAACGGTGCCGAACCCTTCAGGTTGCCTTTGCTGCTTCGCATCTTGCTCAAATTCCCAGTTGTGCGGAATGTGCCAGCGCGAATGATCGCCTTTGGAAGCAGGCCATCAAGAATTGCCGAAAACTTGATTCACGACCACTGCACGGTTGAGCCATCCACAAACAGCTCAGCCACGATGCGGCCATAGCGGCGGTCTGCCGTGATGCGTCTGATGGCTGATCCGGTGTTGCTGCGACAGGTGTCGCCGCCGTAGCAGGAGGCAATCAAAACAGAGGCAAGGGAGGCGATGACATTTGACTTGTAAGCACCATATTTAGTACTTCCTCATCACCTTCAGGCACCATATTTAGCGTTTGCCGAATAGTTCTTCCCAGGTGATTAATTCTGGTTGCTGTTTGGTTGTTTTGGACATGTTGGGTCTTGAAGCTGAGTGTCCCCTCTCGGTGGGCAATGTTTTTCGATTCATTGAAAAAAACAGTTATCTGTTCTCGCGCAGTGGGCTCTTTGTCAAGCTCTTTGGCGTAATCCATTATTAACACAATCGCTAGGTCAAACATCGATCGCGTTGGGGTTACCGCCTACAAGTTCATCCAGAGGCTCTTTGAGTGAAAACGCGACGACAAGCAAAACACCACTGAAGCGTTGAATGATCTGATGATTGCTGGATACCAAGATCCATGGAGGCAGGCTCAGTGGTTCCATTAGGGGCAGGACCTGACCAACACTTGCAAGCTCTGGGCACCTACTGGGCAAGCTTGAGGCAAGTCAGGTCAATCCAATGAGCAAGACAACAAGTCGAAGAAAGGCTTGGCTGTGGGTTGGATGCGGACTCTTTGGTGCTGCAACTGGTCAAACAGGACAGTGGTACTGGTTAATAGGTGCTTCGGTTTGTGCATTCCTTGCAATGAAGAGCGGCTGAATGCAAAAGCTGCGCCACCCGCAAAAGAAAGTCGCATTGCAAGAGTGAATCGCAAGCAGCCGCATTTAGATGCAGTACTGATAGGCGTTGTTGCACTGGTTGCTGCTTCTTTTCTGCTCCCAATGATCAAATCTCTCAATAATGACAATATCGATTCGCTGAGCGCTGGCACTCTTGGCGGCGCCATTGGGTTGGTAGTCGGTTACGAGATAGGTCGTATTAAACAATGAACTCAGGCAAAAGGGCCTTGCTCAGTGGAATTTCTGAGGGATGATTGAATCGTGAGGAGGGCTTCTTCACGGAGTGGAAACTAGGCAACACTCCTAACAAGAAGCCAGGAACCCCTGCCTTCGGCTGGGGTTTTCTTTGTTTGTGCCGTTTACAGTCGTCCCTGTGCTGGCCGGTGGTCGCGATCAGCAGTTGCTACGGCGGCGATACATACCCAGGTCTATTGGCGATACGCCAATCAGTGGCCACGGACTAGATGACTCATAACCACAACAATGATCCGCACCACATTCACTGGCATTGCATCAGCTGCTGCGCTCTTCGCAATTAGTGAGCCATTTGATCCGCCAGTCGCCATGGCTGATAGCACCAAGGCCTATTGCACCCTGGCTTGGCATGAAGAGACCGTCAAAAGAATGCACATGGCTGTGCCAATGATCGAGGGCCCTTGCACCTTCAGTCAGTACCAAGGAAACGTTTACGTGGACGACTTCAACTATTACAAGTTCGCCTTCCCAGCTGCTGAGCAGGGCAAGACCTACCAGCGCGATAACAAGTCAGAGCGCATCTCCTTCACGCGAGACGGTCAATACACCCTGAACGTGTTCTGGAAGAAGCCAGCCCGTGAGCCCGGAGGTTATTGATCATTGCTAATTAATGCCTATGCCTGTTGGCCGTGTAGTCCAGCAAAGGCTTAATCAGCGTTCTTTCAGCATCACATCAATGGCAACCAAACAAAAAATCCGCGCTGTTTTCGCTGATCCACAAGTTGACGGAATGGAGGTGCTTTATCAATGCATCGGGGAGCTTCTGAAGGATGGTGCCGAATTCGACAAGGCCTATTCGTTGGTCATCGCTGCAGGCGATACACCAGCCAATACCTGGATCAGGTTTTGTGTGCAATGCGCTACACGGTTTGATGATCCACCAGAGGAATCGGAATTTCTTGCGGTGTTAGAAGAGTTCTGCCGTCAATACGCTGAAGCTTGATTCGATCTGATGTCAACAACCATTCAGTTCACCC
>NZ_JAKUHK010000151.1:0-4933 GCF_023630655.1 Synechococcus sp. MU1655
CAGCAGCATCTCTGCCTTTTTGGAGTGGGTGTCTTTAGGCGCTGTTGCCCTAGTGCTTGCTCTTGGCGGATGGATGGTGACAGCAGGAGCGATGGGACTTGGCACGCTCACGACCTTCATCCTTTATTCACAGCGCCTGTTTGATCCTCTGCGCCAAATGGCTGAGAGGTTTACGCAGATTCAGGGTGGACTGACTGCCGTTGAACGGATCGGAGAGCTTCTGGAGGAACCTCTCGAGATTGTTGACCATGGCGCCACCGCTGGTTCCGGGGTTGGTTCCACGCTTCTCTCGAACGCTTCATCCTCACCACCGCGTGGTGAGGTGATCTTTGAAGAGGTGGACTTTGCCTACCGAAAAGACGAGCCGATTCTGCGAGATCTCAGTTTTCGGATCGCTCCTGGTGAGCATGTTGCGCTTGTTGGACCCACCGGATCAGGCAAGACCACGGTGATTCGGCTCCTCTGCAGGTTGTACGAGCCCCAGCGGGGACGAATCCTTCTTGATGGCCAGGACATACGCACTTTGCCTTTGCAAGAGCTGCGTCGACAGTTGGGTGTGGTGCTTCAAGACACCTTTCTCTTTAGTGGAACGGTGGCTGACAACTTGCGTTTGGATCGGCCGCTCGATGACCAGAAATTGCAGGATGTTTGCCGTGATCTGGGCCTGGATCCCCTTTTAGGTCGATTGCCCGAAGGTTTGGAAACCGAATTGAGAGAGCGAGGTGGCAATCTCAGTTCTGGGGAAAGGCAGCTGCTTGCTGTGGCCAGGGTGGCGATTCGAAACCCAACGGTCCTGGTGATGGATGAAGCCACTGCGTTTATGGACCCCTCCACGGAAGCCACTCTTCAACGGGACTTAGATCGTCTTCTCAACCGCCGCACCGCAGTGGTGATTGCCCACCGGCTTGCCACTGTTGAGGCGGCTGATCGGATTTTGGTGCTTCGCCGAGGAAGCCTGATCGAGCAGGGCACCCATCTTCAGTTGCGGGCCAGTGGCGGTTTGTACGCCGAACTTGCTGATCTTCAGGAGCGTGGACTTGCCAGGCTTTGATCGATAAGCCAATGATGAATCGTTTTTGCAAGGAGGTCCGGATGGCTCTGCATCGCCAGATGTCCGCACTTCTTGAGTTCTTTTAGGCAGTGTTTGTCGCTGTATTTGGCCAGGTGTTGCACATATCCGGGTTCCATGACGCGATCGTGTTCACCGCTAATCCATAGGTTGTCGGTCTTCAATCCCGCAACCAGGTTTGGAATCTGTTTGACAGCTCCTCGGGTTGTGCTGTTGACCAGAAGCCCCAGTGCAGCGCGTTGTTCCGCTTGAAATGGACCCAACTTGTCGATGGGCCCTGGAAGATGTGCGGGACGAAGTCTCAAAATTAATTGCCCTCCAAACCTGAGACGTCGAAACGGTCTGGGTTGGTAGATCCCACCTCCAGCCGCCAACATCACAAGGCCCGAGAGTGGCTGATCCCACTTTCGACGAAGATAGGTTTCCGCATGCAGGGCAATGCTTCCTCCTAGCGAGTGGCCCATTAAGACCACTTGGCGACCTTTGGCTCGAGCGTGAATCTGTCCCGCTAGCCACTGTCCGTAGGACACCAAGGTTGGTCGAAGCTGGGGAGGTCGAGACTCCACTCCAAATCCTGGTAAATCAGGACACCACAAAGGAATGGAGGTGTCTAAACGAGTCCAGCTGTCTTCAAATGGTGCCCAGACCTTTCGGCTGAGCATCCAACCGTGTACGGCGATCAGCAGAAGATCAGAGGTCATCGGTGCGTCAGGATTAATCAATCGTCGCAGAACAGGGTGACTAGCACTTCTTCTCTCACCCAAGAGATTTTGGTTCATTCCTATGGGAAAGAGGCTCGGATCTGTGAAACCTCTAATACCCAGCTCAGCCTGGTTTTTAGCCAATCTCGGCCGATGGATTTGGTAGAGCTGGAACAGCTTCTAGAGGCGGTGGGGTGGAGTCGCAGACCTGTTCGCCGCGTTCGTAAGGCTCTCGACAACAGCTTGCTTAGGGTGGGGCTATGGCGCCATGACCCACGTATTCCACGCTTGGTGGGCTTTGCACGCTGCACTGGAGATGGCGTTCTTGAGGCCACGATTTGGGATGTAGCTGTTCACCCCCTGTATCAGGGCGCTGGGCTTGGGCGTCAGTTGATGGATTACATCCTTGAGGCTTTAAGAGAGATGGGAACGGAGCGCGCCACGCTCTTTGCCGATCCAGGGGTGCTGCCTTTTTATGACCGACTTGGCTGGGACTTAGAGCCCAATGGTCATCGTTGTGGTTTTTGGTACTCCAATTGATTGGTCGAAAGGGCCTTCCCGTAGTACTCCGCTGCCAAGCGAGCTGGTGATTCCCCACGTCGCCAGCGATGCCGCAACATGGCGTTCTCAAGGCTGCGACGCAACACGCCCACCCGTTCCCAGCGGCGGCCATCGGTAGTGACCGCCAGGCCAAGAGCATGCAAGCGTGTGAGTGGGCTGAGTCGCTGCACGAGGTCGAGATCCTCCATTACTGGCAAGGGTGCATAGCCCTGACTGCGCTCATAGAGGGACCTGTGGATCAGGAGTCCCTGATCTCCGTAGGGTTGTTGGCACCAGCGGCTTCGAAGAGAGATCACCGCTTCCAGCAGGCGTCGGGCCGGAGTGCTGGGTTGAATGCGCAAGTCAAAAAACCATGCGAATCGTTGCGCATCTGGATGTTGAATCCGATGCAGCACGCTGCTTCCCCAGTGGCTTGGTAGACGGCTGTCTGCATGGAGAAAGAGAAGCCATTCGCCTTTGTTTTGCTGGATGGAGTGCCGGGCACCTGCCGCAAGTTGCCTGCCTCGACCAGGTGGATACTCCGTGATGCAGCAACCACCCGCAAGAGCGCTGATGCGAGGGCTGTGATCGTTGCTGCCACCATCGACAACCGTGATCTCGATCGGGAGAGGCCAGCGTTGCAGGTCAGCGAGGAGAAGCGGGAGACGCTCCGCCTCATTGAGGCAGGGAATCACCACGCTGAGAGTGGGAGTCTCAGCGCTCATCGCTGCCATGAACTCAGATCAGCCAGACAGTCAATGTCGTTTTTCATCCTGAGCTGATGGGGTGTGAGGCCTAGTTCCCGAGCGCGAGCGCAAGTGATCTCCAAGACCTTGTCACTTCCCCATGGCATGGCAGCGAAAAGTGCATCGAGCTGGAGCTGCGTTGACGCACTGCCCAGCCCCAGCAACCAATAGCCACCATCTGCGGAGGGGCCAAGCACCAAGGGCTGGTTTTGCAGTCTCTGGATGGCATGGAGCAGATCGCTTTTGCACAGATCTGCAAGATCGGTTCCGATCACAATCACCGGCTTGTTGGGCTGTCCGATGCGCGCATGCTGAATCTGGCGGAGCATGCGCGCCCCCAGTGATCCCCGACCCTGATCCACGAGGGTGCAAGGCGGTAAGCAGGGCAGCCAGCGTTGGGCTGATCGGATACTGACACCGCTCATCGCTACCTGGACGTCCACCTCACCCTGCTCGGTGAGCGCTTCAGCAATGGCAAAGGTATGGGCTGTGAGGCGTTGCTGAACGATGGCTGCCCTTTCGCTTCCGATGTCGACGGCCAGGCGACGTTTGCAGCGACCGCTAGCTGGCCAGCGAGCCATCACAACGAGTGTTGGGATGGGTGATTGACTCATCCTCGGCGTGGCAGCTCCTCGGGTACGACCTCCAATGTTTGCTGTTCTCCACCTCGTTCCACAATCAGCGGCATGGCCTGACCGACCTGGCCTCGGTCAACGGCCAGCTGAACTTCGGAGGGGTCGTTGACGGCGGAGCCATTCACGTCTCGGATCAAATCACAAGGTTTAATGCCAGCCTTGGCTGCGGGGCTGTCCTCCACGACTTCAATCACGAGCACGCCATTGAGCTCTGGCACGGTGCAAAGATTGCTCGTGGCGTTGATTTCCTTGGCCAACTGGGGGGTCAGGCTTTGGAGTCGTACACCGATAAAGGGGTGAGAGGCTTGCCCCGTGCTGATGATCTGTTGGGCAATGCGTTCGGCCAAGTTGATCGGGATGGCAAAACTCAGTCCCGCGCCAGGTGCTTGGCGAATCGCTGTGTTGATGCCGATCACTTGGCCGGCGGCATTAATGAGGGGACCTCCGCTGTTTCCTGGATTCACAGCAGCATCGGTTTGGATGTACGGAACACGCTGACCTTCCCCTACGGCATTGGTCCGATCCACAGCGCTGATGATGCCCGCTGTGACCGTGTTGTTGAGACCGAGAGGATTGCCGATCGCAATGGCCCATTCACCGGGTTTGAGGTTGTTGGAGTTCCCAAGGGGTGCGATCGGTAACTTTTCAGCCACCACGCGCACCACAGCAACATCGGTCAAAGGGTCGCCGCCCAGAACCCGTCCATTGAAGCTGCGACCGTCCGGCAATGTGACAGCCACTTTGTCAGCGCCTTCCACCACGTGCGCATTCGTGAAGATCAGGCCGTCAGAGCGTGTGATGAATCCTGAACCTTGACCAGCTTGTTTTTGGGTGGTTGGTCCGCCTCCAAACAGGTTGCCCAATGGATTGGAGACTCGTTTCACGGTGTCGATGCGTACAACCGACGGACCAACCCTTTCAACGGCTTGGACGATGACGTTACGGCCAGGTTGCAGCGGCGCCGACCGCGGCCCATCACTCACTTCGGGCAGAGTGGCGGGTGCCTTCGCTTCAGGCTCTAGGCCAAGACGTTGACGCAAGGACGATCCACACCCTCCCATGGCCAAGCTGACTAATCCGATCCCGATCCAGGGCATGGATCGTGCCAGGAGGGTGCGGGAGACGGCAGCTGCCATGAACAGAAACGAGTTGAAACTGGTCTCATTAAAGACGGGCCGCTCGGCATAAGGCGCGTAGATTCGGCATTCGCAGAAGGTGGGATGTGACGCTGACGGGCAGTGA
>NZ_JAKUHK010000152.1:0-4925 GCF_023630655.1 Synechococcus sp. MU1655
GCAATCGATTAAGGACGATGGATCTGAGATCTATAGATTTAAGAATGATGCATCCGTTTGATCTATTCATTATCAATAGAGAGATTGTCTTCTCCATTTTGCACCCCTCTTGATTTAGCAGTTGCGGTTACAAGCTGTGAGCATTGCACAGGGATGAAACCTTTATTTTGTAGCGTGTAAACGCCTCTTAAATGACTGCCCTAAAGTGGTTGACAATTGCGTTTCGATTCATCCCTACTTTGTGATCAAGCCTGGCTGCTCCGACCAATTCCGCAAAGTTTGCAAGAAGTTCATTTCCAAAACATCCAGCGAGCAAGGTTGCTTGTATTACGGCTTTTCCTTTGCGGGCCATCAGGCCTTCTGCCGTGAGGGCTATGTGGATGCTGATGCGGCACTGCTCCATTTGGATAATGTAGGTGTTGTAATTCAGGAAGCGCTTCAGTACGCTGAAATTGAGCGCTTGGAAATCCATGGGAATGCAGATCAGCTTGATATTCTTAAAGAGAAAGTCGCTGCATTGAACCCAGTTCTATTCACTCTGGAACAGGGATTCCGCCACTGAACGTTTCTTGGCTAGCTCAGCATTGCCAGCTGTGGTCTTCACGCCTGGCATCATTCATTCCAACTGCAAGCACAACGTCCTGGTCACGAGGTGTGTTGAGTGTGTCTGAATCAAGGTTGTTGTCGATGTTTGCGCCATCACTACAGTTCTCATCCTCCAAGATCTGAGACGTCCACGTCTTCGTTTAGCAAACTCAGACTTCAATTCAGGATCTGAGTATTCTCTGCTTCGGCCAGAAGCCATGGGAAAGTGTCAATGAATTCCTTTGATGGTTTTCGCCGAACTGGCATCAGACACTAATTGTTTGCAGCTCAATACTGCAGTGACAACCAAGCCAACACCGAGAGCGACAGTGGCGATCTCAAACAAATTCGTATAAGTGGCTCCACGCTTGAGAAAAGCCGACATTCCAAGACTTCCCACACTCAACCCAAACGCAAAGATCAGACTCAGGTTGCCCCATACCCTGGGATGTTGTTCCGGACCAACGCATTCCATCGTCCGCTGAGAGGTTGCTGATACCATCCCAAGAACAAAGAAGCCTGAGAGGCCAGCCGCAACAGCCATTAAAACAGTCTGTTTGGTGATTAAGACAAGGATCAGACTCGCGATACCGCTTGAAAACATGGTCAGTAATGTGGCGCGGCTTCCGAATTGCGTGACCAGTAATCCACTGCTTCCTGCACCAACTGCGAATCCCAATCCAAGAAAACTGAAGATCTGACTCGCTTCTGCAATGGCAACCCCTAAATCACGATGCAAATAATCGGTCATGAACAAGGTTGGTGGCTGCATACCGATCGCCCCACAGGCATAGGCAACGCCAAGACCCATCAGCACTTTGTTCTGGTTTCCCGTGAAACGTGCGGACTGAGGCGGCGCTGGGAGCGGTTGTTCCGATGCCCGTGACGTGAGTGGCCAGACAGCGAGAGAGGCAAGGGCGATCAGGAGTGCTTCATAGAACCAGCCAATTTGTACGTCTTTTGTTAGAACAAAGGGAAGCGTTAATGAAACGAAGAGAGTGAACAGACCAGCTCCAGAGAAGGCCAACCCAGCCCCAATCTTCTGGAGTTTTTCCGGCAATTGAGACGCTAAAACTGAAGGTGTTAAAACCACCAGAGGTGCGGCCGATAATCCAGCGATAAATCTTGCTGCAACAAGCCATGAAAATCCAAAATTGAAGGACGACATCAAGACACCCAACAAAGCGAATACAAGCCCCATTCTCATCACTGATTGAATACCACAGCGTCGCGGAAAAAAGATTGCGATCAAACAACTAACGACGTAACCCGTACAGTTGGCTCCTCCAAGAAAGCCAGCCTGGGGCACATCGACCCAACCATCCCTGATCAGTGCGGGTACAAGAGGCGTGTAGGCAAATCTAGACATCCCAAGTGCAACACCAATTGCACAAATACCTGCCAGTATTGATCTGAACGGACTTAATCTTGTCTGATGCATAGGTTGTTGATCAAACGCCTTGCTTGAATACAAATCTCATCGAGTTATGCATGACTCGCCTTCCAACTGATCAATTACAGTTCTCAACCTTCCTTTAACACTGAAGCACGTCTTGCGCTCTTTCCATTTTGAACAGAGTTCGATTCCATGATCAATCAACTGTGAGACGGCTGCCTCTGCAGATCCCATCAAGTTCGCCCCCTCAGGCTTTCCTTTCATCGTTTGTGCTTCATCGTTTTTGCGCCTTCGTGCATGGGTTCATCGCTGCCGACGTACTTGCTGCACTGTCTTGATAGCAATGCAATCAGGCAGACGGCTGCAGAGCAGTGCTGTTGATGTGATGCCGATCTATAGCTGAATCCAGTCATGGCAGGAGATCTGAGTGCAACAGAGGGCGCCTCGCGAGACGACCAGACCTGGCCATGGTGGCCGCTGCTGCCGCTTTCTTACCAGTTGCAGCAATCGGTTTAAAGGGCTTGTCCCTGAGTTGTCCCTCATTTTTTGTGCAACTAGACAAGATTATGTGCAAGTGAGCTTCGCCCTTTGCACTTAGTTCTGTGACTGGTTAGGTCACTTGAGGGGTTATCAAGCCGTTTGAAAGATGAGGAAGCGGCTAATTTGAAGACACTGATCTGCATTGATCGTGACTCGATATGCAATACAAAGCAACGATCAGCGCTAGAGGCGAGATTGTCGTGACGGGCACGTCAGACGGCAAGGGTGAGCCTACCTACGAGTTTGCGTTCAGGGATGGCGGACCGATCCGCAGGATGCTTGAGGAGGTTTATGACGAGGGTCTGTACTCCACCGGAAGCGTCGGACAGGTTCGCGACATGGTCTTCGCGATGAGTCGGGTCGCTGAGGAGCTGGGCTATGAACTTGAGATCCCGGAGGCGACACAAGCGAAGGTCGAAATAGAAGCCAAACATGATCTTGAGCAGTTACCTGAAGGAGCTGTGTTCTGACCGCAAGGGGAAGGAGCTTTGAAGATCGGGTTGCGATGTAAGAGGGAAATTTGGGCTCCGAGGGAACGCAAGTGTCACCGTTTTTGTTGTGGGGTTAATAGTTCTTAGAGCCCATTACAAAAGTGGTGACACCTCCAAGGTGGTCACCTCATAGCGATAGGACCGAGTCCCCTTTGAGCGAACGAGCTTCCTCTCGACAGTGAACCCCGCCATCCTGAGCAGTGCTTTGGCGAACGTCGGCTTCACCTCGTCGTCAGGCCCGGGGATGGTGATGCGGCCACCAAGAACACCCCGCAGCTCCCGAGCTTCGTGCTTGTTGAGGACCTGGACTTCAGTCGCCATCGCCAGGAACTCAGACGTTTGAGTAGTGAACGTCTTTGCCGCGATCAGATCTTGAATCCTCAGTCGCAATAACCAGCCATAAGCGTGGCTGGGGTCAATAGCTGCAAGGTCAATCCAAGTTCCATTCTTCGTCTCCCGGGCAGCCTCTGAGGCGGCTTGAGAGATGCTCTTCTGATCGGTCATAACTTCGTGCAAGAGCCTGGTGCGATAGTCCAGCTCAGCCTGTTTGGTCTGTTTGATCCGTTCAGCTTTTGGGACGATGACGTCGGCTTGGCTAACTAGCTTGTCGAAGTGGCAGAGGTTGTACCCCTGGTCCTCAAGGCGACATCGGAGAACGTGTTCGTTGTTAAGAGCCTCGTAGTTATTCCTAGCTTCTAGGGCGACCGAATAACGCAGAGTTGCTGGGTCAACTTCCCGCATATGGTCTTGGTACAGCTCACGTAATTCAGGATCGATTGTTTCGCCTCTGGCACGACGTACACCGACTTCTGTTGTTTCCCCTGTTCCGATCAGGGCACCGGGTACAGAGACAGGCGCCAACATGATCCGGAGCTCGGCGAGGCGAGCCCTAGCAACAGCCTGCATGGCGTCTTGCGGGCCCATAAATGCTTGCTGTACACAGGCAGCGATCCCAACGGTGGAGGCTTCGTAGCTGATGCCAGACACGATGGCAGGGCTATAGCCGATCAAGGGGTACTGAGACGCGACGGTGTTTGTATCAGCCATCAGGGCTGCGACCTCTTCGCTCTTGGAGTTCTCCCCGTGGATAAGGAACTTGTCAGTGAAGGGACTGCAGAAGGAATGCAGGGTCTTGACCTGCCCCATCGAGATCCAGACCTGGTGATTCTGATCAAGGGTTAGCCCGCAGAGCTGTTGGAGTTTGTCGATGTTGTCGGCAGTAGCGGCTCCTACGACCAGCTCAGATCGACGACGAAAGGTCGTGTTGATGAGATGAGGTTGCACGCCAGATAGGGCCGCCAGCCATTTCAGCTCGATGTCGCCGATACCAGCCTCAGCAGCGATGACCGTGACCTCTGGGTTTCGAATGAGTCGCTCGAGTGCCTTGATCGCATCACGACGAATGTTCCGCATCCCGGGAGTGCCAGCTAGCAGCAAGTGCTGAGCCATTTGCGTGATTTCGTCGAGGAAGAGAACGACAGGCCGTGGGTTTTCTCGCAGCTCCCAGCTCCACTGCCATAGGTCCCATTCGCGCCTGTTCTTCTTGATCGATTCGCAGCAACTAAACAAGCCATCACGGACCCGTCCGCATTCACGCTCGAAAGTGCCGGGTGGTGAGCTGAGGTCTCTGACTCCGAAGTCGGCGGCACCCTTATGCGTCAGCGAGGCCCGGTGATACAGGCCCAGCAGGAGAACCTTGTGGCCAAACTGCTCCTCCATCAGGTCAACTGCCCTTTGCACGGCTTTGGTCTTGCCGGTGCCTGTGGGACCTTCCAGAGCGATCACGCGGCACTTATCGCGAGCGTGCAACAAGTCCATCGGCGCGAATTCGCGATCGATGGTCGTGGTCTCCCAGTCACTCTTGAGGCGCGAGTAGTGCTCTTTGTTGTCGCCAACGACGTGGAAGTTTGAGT
>NZ_JAKUHK010000153.1:0-4890 GCF_023630655.1 Synechococcus sp. MU1655
TTAGTGAGGGAGGCCACGCCCGATCGTGTCATCGAGCGCTTGCGTCGCCATGCGCCTCATGCCCGGTTGATCCACACCAACCTCAGTCATACCGATGAAGACCTGCTGAAAGAGCAACTCGAGAAGGCACGACGTCAGGCTGAAGCACTCAGGTTGGGTTGATTAGAGGCTGGAGAGCTCTCTACGAAGCGTTGGACCTGAAAGCGACAGCCTCGATCGCTGAGCTGAAGGTTCACCTCTTCGATCAGATCCAATGGCAGATCTTCGGCCATTTGCTCCAGGCTCGTGGAGACTGAGGCCGATCCTTCTTCCATGGCTTCGAGCAATGTCACCCACTGCGCAACCTGTTCGCTGCGATTGATGGGGTGATTGCCATGGGGGCAGATCACGGTGGAGCAGATGTCCACGTTCCAGCGGTTTGAGGGCCTGTGGTGATGGTTGTTGTGGAGCTGGGCTGCACCGGCTGCAATCGCTTCTGGCGTTGGATGTCCATTGCTGTCGCGCCATCCTTCATGGTCGAGAGCGTGGCCGCAATGTCTGGCTGAAAGCCCAAAGCTGCGTCCAAGGTCGGACAGGGTTAGCCATTGGGATGTCGTCATAAAACCACCGCAATTAGCGACATGATCCCGATCGCATGACCTACGGCAAGATCGCAAGCACGAATTTCGTAAAAACACTAGCTTTCTTCATCTAGAAAGATGAAGTGGTTGGCGTGGAGTGGCTCCTAGCCATTGTTCCAAGGCAGGGCTGAACACTTCACGAATCACTGTGAGCTCCCGTCCTTGACGGAAAAACCGATAGTGGCGACTCCAAAACGGTCCAGAGCAGCGAAACCGGTCTTCAAGCCAGGGTTCTTGGACGAGCGCTAAACCATCCACTTCGCGAAAGAGCTCAGTGCGACCCTGCGTGAGGCTGAGCCAGATTGGCAGGTTTCGGTCTTGCAACTGCTGGTTGGCTTCGTCCTGATTCCACCAACTTTCAGCCCACGCCACAGTTCGCCCGCCACAGTTCAGCCAGACTTGACGGCGGAGCAAGGGAGGCGTGAGTTCTTGCACTTCGCCTGGGCAGCCGACCGAATCCAGTCCCCCTACTTCTGTGGCCATGGCAATTAATTCCACGGCCACGGCGTGTCCTGTGAGGAGGCGCAGGTGACGGGTTGGACTGCCGTCTCCGAGGAGCATCAGTCTCCAGGGGCCGGGTAATTCCCCTGGGTCATCCCCGGCCACAACCATTGCGGCAGGTGCTTCCCATAAACAAGTGGGGGAAGGTATGAGCCCAGACGGCAATGCCTGCTTTGAAGGTGATGTCACAAGGCACCTCCCGCCGAGACGGATGGGAGATTGATATTGGAAGCTTTGCGTTGCAAACCCTGCGGCATCAGTGAAATCTGGCGCACCCTAACGAGCCTTTCCTTGTGCGAAGAACAGCAGGGGCCTAGGCGATCCGCTCAGGAGGGGTTTCGATGGATACCAGTTCAGTAACCACTGAAGCGAAGCGCTAGCTCAAGGGCGCCAAGTCCGCAGAGAAAGGTTCCGCCAAGTAATGCAGCTTCTTTAAAAGAACGAGCCATGATCATTAGGGCAGAACCCACGACTAACGCTCCAAAAAATCTAAATGGAATCTCGAGCTCCAATATTGAGACGTGTTGCATGAATCAATCATCAGGCGCCTTTGCGGCACTGATTTCACTCAACTTCATGAAGTTCTCGGCAGGAATGCTCAAGGTCCCAGTTTTTTCAGGCTTAATGCAATGCTTCGAAACTTTGATTTACCGATCTAAATTTATAAATGTCTAATTAGGCGCCGGTTGGCTGTCTCTTCTTGAGTACATTGACGCACATCTGGCCAGCCATTCATTGTTGGCAGTGACTCAACGCAACGCGTTTTGATTCAGAAGTGGGGCAGGGTCAATCGCCATGATCTGTCCATTCTTGAATCGACGGAGTTCGAAATGGAGATGAGAGGTGCTTGCGTGGCCGCTTTTTCCTACATTCCCGAGTAGGTCTCCGGTGTGGATGAGTTGGCCGGGCCTGATGCGAGCGCTAAGTAAATGTGCGTAAAGCGTTTGCCAGCCATTGCCATGATCCAGTAAGACAGTCAATCCGTACCCAGAAATGGGTTGCACTAACAATGCTTTTCCAGAGAGTGCAGCCAAGACTCCTGTTCCAGAGGGAGCGATCAAATCATGTCCTGTATGTAAGTGCCATTGATCTCGATGGTCTGAAAACCGCCAGCCGTAAGGACTCACTTCCTGGGCAAGATAAGAAAGCGGATATTGGAGTCTGATCGTCTCTCCGCGTCTGATTGGCCATAAGCTTTGAGGAAGCGGTCTGACTTTTGGCCCCAGAAGTGCAAGGTCGGAAACGCTCGTCAGTATTGGCGTATCCCTTGGCCGTGGGGGCTTGGCATCGGCCTGGGTGCTGGCAAGAATGGCGAACAGCAATACGGCGAATATCTGTCGATGCATGGCGGCATGCGTAATCAATTCGTTGTATCTCTCATTCGAGAGAATGCAACGCTTTAAAACAGTCGATCCGAGAACTTATGGGTGGCTAATAGTGCCTTTGACAGGCACTCTTTCAAGAACCACTTCCCCTTTTGTTGTGTTTGCTTTTCAGCCAAAACTATTGAGGGCTTGTAGGTTTCTGCGTGGTTTGTTTTGAGTGAATTGGGGACATTGGCAGATCGTTGATTGGATCTTTTTGTTTAGAAAGCGCCTCCGATCGAGAGGGATTCGCGTGCACCGTTGCGTTCAATCACGGCACCTGTGCTGGAAATGCTCAGCAATGACCAGCCACTGTTGCCGATGCTGTCGCCAGGTGTTGCGGAGAGCGATTGGTTGTCTAATTGGAAGATGGCCGATCCCCCCACTTCAGCGTGCACAACTCCCACGAGAGCAGGCTTGCTCATCGGAGCTGGCGCTACAGCACTTGCCTCTGAGTTGGATGGGGAGGCATCGGATAAGGCTGTGACAGGCGCAATCGCTGCACTGAGCGGCAGCGTGAGCGGTTCAAGGCTGGGCAGGGTCGTAACAACCTCAGGTTGCTCTGGTTTGGGAGACGCAGAAGCAGAGGAGGTAGGGGTGGCACCTGCTTTGAGCTTCTCAGTCAGAGCCAGATTGCGCTCGCGATAGAGGGCTTGCTCGGACAGCTGCCAACTGCGTGCCCACCAAGCACTACAGAGCAGGGCTCCGAGCGTCACGCCAATCAGGGTGAGCTGCTGCCATGGCTGAGTGCCGCGAGGCGTTGTTGGGAGAGGATCCGCAACGGGCTGATTGGCTGGATCTGTTGCCGGTGCCAGTTGAATCTCAACGGCCTTCAGGGAGGGTTCCGCTTCTTGGAACACCTGGTCCATGACCTGTTCAGCGCGCAGATTCCAATACGCCGTGGATGTGGAGAGGCGAGAGGGCACTGCAAACCTTTGGTTGAGGCAAAGTTATCGAGAGTTGATGCTGCTGGCGAGACCTTCTCTCTTTTGGGATCGGCGTTTTTGAAGCTCCAGCCAAAGCAACAGGGCCGTGAGGTCTGCTTGGCTAACCCCAGGAATGTGTGTGGCCTGGCCCAAAGTGGTGGGTTGAATGGCAGTGAGCTTTTCGCGCGCCTCTCGTGACAAGGTGCCGATGCTGGCGTAATCGAGATCGGCGGGAAGTTTGCGCAGGCTTTGGCGTTTGACTTGATCGATCTGTTGTTGCTGGCGCTGCAGGTAGCCGCTGTATTTAATGTCGATTTCCGCGCCCTCTCTCACCGCAAGGGGAAGATTGGCATCGGCTAGGCCATGTCGCACAAGATCAGAGCTGTGAACGCCTGATCGACGCAAGAGATCCGCGAGCGTGATCGAGCCTCGAATCGGAGCTCCGCTTTCTTTCTCAACGCTTGGTGCGACAGGGTCGCTGACCTTGAGGCGCACTGTTTCGAGGCGCTGCTTTTCGTCCTCCATGGCCTGGAGCTTGTCGTTGAACAGCTTCCAACGCCGGTCGTCAATCAGTCCAAGCTCACGGCCCAGGGGGGTGAGGCGACGGTCGGCGTTATCACCACGCAACACCAGGCGGTATTCACTGCGGCTGGTCAAGACCCGGTACGGCTCGCGTAAGTCTTGGCTCACCAGATCGTCGATCATCGTGCCGATGTAGCTGCTTTCCCTCGGGAAGTGCACGGGCTCCTGTCCTTCGATCAGGCGGGAGGCGTTGAGCCCAGCGACAAGGCCTTGGGCCGCGGCTTCCTCGTACCCAGTGGTGCCGTTGAGTTGCCCGGCACTGAACAGACCCCGCACCCGTTTGGTTTCCAGGGAGGGTTTGAGTTGGGTGGCGGGAAGGTAGTCGTAATCCACGGAATAGGCCGGACGAAGCATCACGCATTGCTCCAAGCCTGGGAGGGTGCGCAGCAGTTCCAGTTGGATCGTTTCTGGCAACCCCGTAGAAAAGCCCTGCACGTAAATCTCTGGAGTGTCGCGTCCCTCTGGTTCCAGGAAAATTTGGTGGGAGTCTTTGTCGGCAAAGCGCACGATCTTGTCTTCGATCGAGGGGCAATAGCGCGGGCCTTTGCTGTCGATGATGCCGCCGTAAATCGCAGTGAGATGGAGGTTGTCTTTAATTAGTTGATGCGTTGCCGCTGTGGTGCGGGTGATGTGGCAGCTCATCTGTTCGCCGCTGGCCCAGGCCATGGGGTCAAACGAAAAGAAGCGATCGGCGGCATCGCTTGGTTGTGCTTCCAATTGGTCGAGCGCAATGCTGCGCCGATCAACGCGGGCAGGGGTGCCGGTTTTGAGCCGATCTGGTGTTGATGATCTACCGCGACGAGTACTACAACCCGGAGACCCCAGACCGAGGTATCACTGAAGTGATCGTGACCAAGCACCGCAACGGTCCCGTTGGCACCGTGAAACTACTGTTTG
>NZ_JAKUHK010000154.1:0-4882 GCF_023630655.1 Synechococcus sp. MU1655
CAAGAGCGTCCAGCCGCTTAGAGCTGAGATGGTGCGACAATTATCTCTAGCCTTTCCATAACGCCTTTCCGGAGCTTTTCATGCCATCAGGTATGGCTTGCACAGGGACAACCCCCCCTACCGGATGTCCTTAATCCTGTCTGCATGGACCCCGAGCCTGCCCCCGAACCTTCTCAGCAACCCTCGTTTCAAGTTGCTGCACCAACACTTGCCTTGTTCGGGTTCATCCTTGCTTTCACGAGCCTTGGAATTCCGTTGGCTGCTGTGCTGACCGATCGCCCTCCAATGGGTTCTTTGACACCACTCACTGCGCAAGATCGCCATGGATCTGAGGTCCCTGCCTCCTTCGCCCTCTCCGGGGCTACTCAACCTGATCGTTGAAATTCCAGCGGGTAGTTGCAATAAATATGAGTTTTCTGAAGATGTTGGAGTGATGGCACTGGACCGTGTGCTCCACCCTTCGATTCGATATCCCTTTGACTACGGATTTGTTCCCAATACCCTTGCCGAGGACGGGTCTCCTCTCGATGCCATGGTGATCATGGCGGAACCCACTTTTGCGGGATGTTTAATCAAAGCCAGACCGATCGGGGTGCTGGACATGAATGACACGGGTCATTACGACGGCAAAATCCTTTGCGTTCCCGTCGCTGACCCTCGGCAGGCCGGGATTCAGAGCATCCAACAAATAGCACCCAGCCAGCTTGAGGATGTGGCTGAGTTTTTCCGTACTTACAAAAATATGGACGGTCGCGTCATTTCGATCGGAGGTTGGCGTGATTCGGATGCCGTCGCTCCCCTGGTGGAGTCATGCATTCGAGCGGCTGAAGGGTAAGCCCCCAGGGTGCTGAATCCAGCTTTTCTCGGCAAGATCCGAGATTGAGGCGCTATTCGGGCTTTCTTCTTGTAAGTTGGTTCGCGCCTAGATGTGAACGACCCGTGCCCACCATCCGTTTTGAGCAGGAAGGCCAACAGGTCGGTTGCATCGAAGGAGCGAATTTGCGCAAAGCAGCCCTTTCCTCCGGGATTAATCCTTACAAGGGTCTGAACAACCTCAACAACTGTGGTGGGGTTGGCCAGTGCGGAACTTGTGTGATCGAGGTCCTCGAAGGAGCCCAGAACCTCTCACCCCGTAGCGACGTTGAGGAGGTCTATCTCGCTGACCGCCCTGCGAACTATCGCTTGAGCTGCCGCACCAGCGTGATAGGCGATGTAACGATTCGGACGCGCCCTGACGAAGGCGTTGGCAAGGGTTCAAACAGCCTGCTTGGAGCTGTGAAGAACTTGTTTGGGCGTTGAGCTTGGCTCCAACCATCAAGGTTTACAGCTACTCCAGATGTTCAACGTGTCGTAAGGCCTTGGCTTGGCTGGATGCCAATAACTTGGCCTATGAGGTCGTTGACATCACGATTGCTCCTCCTTCAAAAGAGGAGCTTTCACTTGCCTTTGATCGGTTAGTTCGTCGTCAACTTCTCTTCAACACCAGTGGCCAGAGCTATCGAGCTCTTGGAGCAGCGGTTGTAAAAGCGATGAGTGACGATGAAGCCCTGGCTGCATTGGCAGCAGATGGGCGTTTGATCAAACGCCCTTTTGTTGCCTTGCCCAGTGGCGACTTTTTGGTGGGATTCAAGCTTGAGGAGTGGAATCAGGCTCTTTTGGGTTGAAATTAATCCCATCGAGCTCGGTGATCAGTTCGTCCACTCCACCCTGGGTGTGTAGTTGGAACATGCTGGTGCGTTTAAATTCTTCGAGAAACGCCACCAAGAGTTCTTGGCTACGTTCCAGCACGACGCCTTGTTCGAGCGTTCGAGCGAGCTCCTCCCAGAAACGATCGAGCGTTTGAATCCCAAGATCTTCGAGAACTTGATCTTTCTGGCCAAGTTGGTCGCCCGCACTCTTTGAAAGACCGAGTAGCGAATCCACCATTCCGATGGCGAGCTGACGGCTCAATTCGGATTCCGCTTTTTGCACTCCAGGTAGCTCCCTGAGCGGTGCCGGCAAGACCAGAGCATCCAGATTGCGCTGAAGGGCATGGCCGAATAGCGCCACAAGTTGTGGCCGCATCCCTGGACCCACTTGGGTGAGGATCAGGGGGAGCCATAGGCGCACCAGCTCTGCGAGTTCACGCTCTTCGCTGTTATCAACAGATTGATGACTACAAAGCCGGAGAATCCTGTCGGGAAGATTCGGCGAGCGCACGATGCCTTGCATGGCATCCAGAACCCGCAGTGTGATCACTTCAAATAATTCGAGTGCCAGGACCGCTACAACGCCGCGACTGACCGCTGCTCGAAGGGGCTCAAGATTCAAAAGTTGAGCGCGTGATAGCCGCTCTGTAACTGGAACGACTCGCAATAGACGCCAAAATGGAATTAAGAGGGGTAGGTCAATCCAACGCCTGAGTAAGGCATCTCTCCAGGTAATCGCCCGAAACCGTCGTTTCAGTCGGAGTGTCCGGATCAGGATGTCCAAAAGGAACAGTGTTTGAAAAGGAATGTCGATCCGCCAGGAGAGGTCGATGGGCATTCCGTTTTCATCAATCCCGCGCGCGTAATTGGTCTCCGCTAGCGGAAGGATTTTGGTGTTCCAAAATTGGCGCTCTTGTCCCCAGTCATGCTGACTCAAGTAGCGATCGCTGAGGAGATAGGCAGCAGCTTGCTTGGCTGAATCCATCCCAGCTCTTGCTCTAAGACGGTTTTTGAGCTTTTCGAATGCACCTACATTCCCAGAACTGATGAATGGGTTTTCATCCATTAATTGGCTATTTCTGACAACCATCTCAAGCCGCATTTGTCGAGCGGCTTGACTGTTGATGCCCAATTTTGAGGCGGTGGTTTCGAGTCTGCGGAAATGCTCGACATAGGACATCGTGTCTCGATGAACTTCGATGCCCTTCAGCGGGTCATAAACGGGTGTGATGTCAGGCAGCCACGGCAGTGGCAATGCCAAGTTGATCGAGGGGAGGGGGTAGAGCGTTCTTTGCAGCCAGAAATTTCGCAGCGGGATGTAGGTGACATCGAAAATCACCCAGATCAGATTGAGCGCTGCAATCAGGGCTAAGACCTGATCCCAGCGATTCCAGAACAATTGGATGGTGCGGGGTTTCACGCCCTGCCAGCGGGGTCGGACCATGGATCACCGTGCCTGTTTTTAGGCTAGAAGCGCAGGCTGATCGCGCCTATCGTGATCTTGAGGATTGAAGCAAGGTGCCTGTTGGCAGATAAGCAACGCAACAGTCGTTCTGACGATGACCGGCCCAACAGCAGCGAGCCTCCCCAGGAGCCCAACCAGGCTCTGAAAAAGGACCGGGGTTCTGGACATCCGCTCTGGGATTTTTGGGGCCCGTTGTTTTTCACGATGGCTCTTTATTTCGGGATTCGTCACTATTTGGCCGAGGCACGCTTCATTCCCTCAGGCTCGATGCTCCCTGGCTTGCAGATCCAGGATCGCCTGCTTGTCGAGAAACTCACCTATCGCGGCCGCAAACCTCGGCGGGGAGACATTGTTGTGTTCAACTCTCCCTATGCCTTCGATCCTGCACTGCGTTCAACAACGTCACCCCCACCTTTCCAATGCGTTCTCGCGAATATCCCTTTGATTGGGTTGATTCCTGGCGTCAGCCATCCGGCCTGTGATGCCTACATCAAACGCGTTGTGGCTGTGGCAGGTGATCAGGTCGTCGTGAACCCTCGAGGAGAGGTGAAAGTGAATGGTGTTGATCTCGACGAACCCTATGTGACCAATTATTGCCCTCTGGACAAGCGGGGGATGAGTCTTTGCCGCACTCTGAACGCCACGGTCCCGAAGGGACGCGTACTCGTTCTTGGTGATAACCGCAGTAACAGCTGGGATGGTCGCTATTGGCCTGGAGGGGCCTTCCTGCCTGAAGATCAGATTATTGGTCGAGCGGTCTGGCGTTTCTGGCCATTCAACCGATTTGGTTCGTTGGGATCTTGAGTCCACAACTCACCACTTGCCCCCGAATCGGAACGCCGATCCAAGGTTGATTGGCCGCTTTGGGGGCGTAGGGGGCATCACGGGTTTGATTCCAGATTTGGTCAGGATCAAAAAGCAACCAGCGGTTGCTTCCGATGCTGAGTCGTTCTTCGTCCTGTCCAAGCAACCGTGCCGGGCCAAAACTGAGCGCTTGCCAGAGCTGGTTCACGCTCCACCCCAAATCGACCACGAGGCGTTGCCAGAGCGTTGGCAGCACCAAGTGGTGCCCGGATAGGCCTTTAGGGCGTTGATCGGGAGGCAACAGACACTCCTCATCGTCCAGTGGAATGCCATGGACCGCAACGGCGTTGATCGTTCCTTCTCCTAAGGCCTGGATTAAGGCTTGGCGATCGGCTTGTCCACCAATGGACGGTGTGACAAACCAATGGGTGTTTTCTGCTGTTTGGTTGGAACGATCCTGCACCAGGTGCCACCAGCTCACAGTGGCCAGTGGTGGTGACGTGGTGTGGCTCAGCATCTCTACGCCATCAGCGGTAGAGAGATTCATGAGCACAAGCTTGCGAGTGCTGTGCCGTCGCTGCAGCTCCAGGAGTTGCCCCATCGGGAGTGTTTCGCTGATGGTTGGATCGGCAGGCCATCCGGCGCGTAGTGTTTCGACGCCCTCCCGGATCATTCCGTTGCCGCGCAGGCTGGGGTCATTGGGTGCAATCAGCACAGGAGCCCCAGCCATCTCCCCAAGCAGTAAGGCGCGGTCGATGAGGTTGACAGATGGGATCTGTTGCCCAGCACTGAGACCGATGGCACCTGCTTCAAGAAGATCGGCGTGACTGCTGAGGCGTTCTCCTTCACCGCGATGGCTGAAGCTTCCCCATAAATGAACTTTGAGATCGCAATCCCTCGGTTGGAAACCCTTTAAGCGTTCTGG
>NZ_JAKUHK010000155.1:0-4847 GCF_023630655.1 Synechococcus sp. MU1655
GTGATCCAGCAAATCGACGCGTCCCGCCCGCTCGAAGCGTCGCTCTGGGGTTGGCGATGTTTCCAGATTGGCCTGTTCTTACTGCCCTCTTCGGCGCTGCTGGCCAGCTTGTTGTTGTTTCCCTCTCTGCTGATGGGCAGTTGGAGGAGTGAGCGTCCGTTTTGGAGTGATCCCTGGAACGCGCCCTTGTTTTTGGCGTCGTTGTTGATGGTGATTGGATGCTTTAGCTCCTATTCCGGATCTCTCGCCTGGGTGGGCATGGGGAACTGGTTGCCTTTCTTTTGGGCGTTTTGGGGCTTTCAGCCCTACGTCAGCTCGGCTGATGCACGCCGTCGCTCAGCGCTTTGGTTGGTGGCGGGCAGCTTCCCAGTGGTGTTGACGGGTTTGGGACAACTTTGGTGGGGCTGGCAAGGTCCCTGGCAAGTGTTGGGTGGATTGATTATTTGGTTCATGACCCCTGGTGGCGAACCAGAGGGTCGTCTGTCAGGACTGTTTGATTACGCCAATATCGCCGCCGCCTGGTTGGCACTGGTTTGGCCGTTGGCGTTGGCCACTCTGATTCAACCTGGTTTGAGCAAGCTGCGGAGGGGTGTTGTTCTGGCCTTGGTGGTTGCTTTTGTGACGGCCCTTGTGCTCACGGAATCACGGAATGGCTGGGGCGCATTGGTGCTGGCGCTGCCGATTGTGTTGGGTCCTCTTAGCTGGCCTTGGCTCGTTCCGTTGTTGGTTGTTGGTCTTGGCTTGTTGTTTGTGTCTGTTGTTCCTGGGGTGCCTTTGTTGCTTCAGGACCCCGCACGGTCGCTTTTGCCAGAGGGGATCTGGGGCCGGCTCAGTGATAGTCAGCACGCTGGTGAGCGCGTTCTTGCGTCTACGCGCCTGAGTCAGTGGGGTGTGGCGGTTCAGTTGATCGCTGAGAGGCCCTGGCTGGGATGGGGGGCAGCGGCTTTTTCGGTGATTTATCCGCTGAGAACAGGACAATGGCATGGCCATGCTCACAACCTTCCCCTTGAACTGGCCATTGCCCATGGATTGCCAGTGGCGCTGCTGGTTTCGGCGCTGGTGCTGGCCTTGTTGATCGTGGCGCTCCGTCGCGGGCTATCACGATTGTTTGATCGCGCCTGGTGGGCAGCAGTGCTGACCTTGATGGTTCTGCACTGCACCGATTTGCCGTTTTTTGATAGCCGCGTGAATATTGCTGGCTGGATTTTGTTAGCGGGATTGCGCTGTTTGATCAGGCCTGGTCGGGAGCGTTCTCTGGACTCAGCGCTTGGCGTTGATGCTTGAGAAGCGTGTTGCTGGGCAAGGGGCCATCAAGATGACACCAGGGAAGAATGTGGTGATCGCCCCATGTGTGATGGACGACCTCTTCCCAGGCGGGGGGCCGGGGCAACAGCACTCCGGCGGAGCTGGCGGGTGGTAATTCGTCTGCGCGTGCGGCGCGATAGGCCTTTTTCCAACCGCCAAGAGTCTCCTGGGAGCCTCGAACAGCTGCGATGACGGGCGCAAGTCGACGGTCACTGCGTGAGAGCAGGGCCTGGATCACGCTCCAGCCATAGCTCTCAGGTCGGAGTTCCACACCCTTCGGTTTCAGTCGTTTGGCCAGTCGTTTGAGGCGTTTGTCAGCTTCTGGCCTGACCCCTTGCCACTGAAATGGGGTGTGGGCTTTGGGAACGAAGGTGCTCACGCCCAAGGTGAAGCGCAGCCCTGGGGTGCGTTTCTTGAGATCTAGCAGTAGATCAGCGGTTGCCTCGATGTCGTCGTCCTGCTCTGTAGGTAGTCCCACCATCCCGTAGAGCTTGAGGCTTTTGAGTCCACCTTCTTTTGCGTACCGGGCGGCGACGCTGATTTCTTCGCGGCTGAGTTTCTTGTTCACGACGCGTCTCATCCGATCACTTCCACTCTCGATGGCGATCGTCACCGACTTGCTACCGCGGCGACTCAGGGTTCCAGCGAGTTGAGGAGTCACGGTGGCAGCTCGCACGGAGCTGACACTGACGCGTAAGTCATCAAAGCGGTCTTGATCCAGCCACTGCAGTAAGTCGTTGAATTGAGGATGTTGGGTCACGGAGGCACCGAGCAAGCCGAGACGACGGGTTGCCTTCAGTCCTTTCTCGACTGCAGGAATCAGGCCGTCATCAAGAGATGGGGTTCGGAAGGGCAAGGTGAGATAACTCGCTAAGCAGAAGCGACACAGCTCTGGGCAGCTGCGCACCACCTCCACCATGTGGATGTCGGGCCACGCGGCCTCAGGGGTGATCACCGTGGAGTGGCTCAGGCTGTTGCCCCTCCAGGTTTGCTTCGCAATGCGCTCAGGTAGATCTGCCTCCCTGGGTTGTAGCCCGAGAAGGGCACCGTCGGCACTGAATTGCGGAGCATGGAGATCGGGCACGTAAATGCCAGGGATCTGAGCCAAATGATGAAGGCGCTTGTGACGGGGTTCGTTCCGCACTTGAAGCAGGGCATCGATGAAGGCGGGCAGCAGCTCTTCTCCATCCCCGAGAAGGACGACATCAAAAAATGGGGCCAGCGGTTCGGGGTTGGCGGTCAGAACGGGACCACCACCGAACACGATTGGATCCTGATCACCTCGTTCATGGCTCCAGAGGGGAATTCGCTGTTGTTCCAGGAGATCCAACAGAACAGGCCCATCGAGTTCCCAGCTCAGAGATAGGCCGAAGAGATCGCAGCGACGGTGTTGAGGATCCCCCTGATCTGTAAACAGCCTCCTGACATCGAGATCGGAGCGCATGGCCAAGCTGGCCCATACGAGTTGGTAGCCAAGGCTGGTGATGCCCACGGTGTAGGTGCTGGGGAATGCCAGCACCGTCTTCAGTGCACCTGCCTCAGGTGAGGCAGGTTTAAAGAGCAGAGTTTCTTGTTTCAGCGGTGGTGCAACGCGTTGCACCATTTTGATATATCAATTAAACGCATGCGATAAATCTAAGGAAGACCTCTAAATTGCTTTGCTGAAATCTGAATCCTTGTTAAGACAATGGATCAGGTAAAGGTTTCACGACCTCAAGCAAATCATCAATCGTGTTTTGACTATCTTCGAAATTCTCGCTTCTTAATTGCCCGTTAATGTTCCCACTTGTGGCAGATATATTGATGTTGTCAACATTAGCGCGTTCATTTCCGCGATTCATTGTGCCACGGAAGCGAATACGAACTTCTGAGCTGCCTATAAAGCTTGTAAGGTCAATGCTTTCTTGGGTCCAGAGGTTTTCAGTGTCAATATTGCCGCGTAAAGTGCGCTCGTTCTGTGTCCAAGATTCTCCATTGTCATTAGAGATGTCTACAGATACGGATTCATTATTGTCTAAATTACGCTGAATTCGCCAGTCGAAATTCAGTGTTGCTGATGAATAATTACCGCTGAGGTCAATAGCTAAAGAAGTCATGCTTCCATTGTTTACATTTCCATTCACTTCACCGGACCAAGTGCCTTCGGTGGCTCTTCGACTGGATCGTTGCCAACCAGTCAGGGGATCTAAACCCCAATTTCTTCCCCACGTTGCGGAGTCTTCGAAGGTTTCTTCAAAAAGAATGCTTGTTTGAGGAGGAGAGTCGTCATTGGAGATGGTGGCTATAGCAGAAGCGTTAGAGGGGGAGATGGATGCGTTTGTGGGAGAGGTGAGGGTGACCGAGAAAGTTTCGTCTTGCTCGAGGATGCTGTCTCCAGCAATCTCGATGGAGATGATTTGAGTGTCTTCACCGGCGGCAAAGTTGACGACACCAGATGGGAAAGAATTGCCAATAAAATCTTGTAAATCAGTTGGGTTGCTGCCTGAACCTGTAACGGTGTATTCGGCAGAACTTGATCTGGAGGTATCGCCTGTGCGTGTGACAGTGAAGAGGAATGTTGTTGTGTCTCCGGGAGCACCTTCTGGTTGTGCAGACGCGTCCGCACTGATGCTCAGAATTGGAGCTGCACCGTTGATTATATTTTCTGCTGTGACTCTTATGGCATCAACATTGACTCGCTCATTCTGTCCATTCATTGTGCCACGGAAGCGAATACGAACTTCTGAGCTACCTATAAAGCTTGTAAGGTCAATGCTTTCTTGGGTCCAGAGGTTTTCAGTGTCAATATTGCCGCGTAAAGTGCGCTCGTTCTGTGTCCAAGATTCTCCATTGTCATTAGAGATGTCTACAGATACGGATTCATTATTGTCTAAATTACGCTGAATTCGCCAGTCAAAATTTAGTGTTGCTGATGAATAATTACCGCTGAGGTCAATAGCTAAAGAAGTCATGCTTCCATTGTTTACATTTCCATTCAATTCACCGGACGAAGTGCCTTCGGTGGCTCTTCGACTGGATCGTTGCCAACCAGTCAGGGGATCTAAACCCCAATTTCTTCCCCACGTTGCGGAGTCTTCGAAGGTTTCTTCAAAAAGAATGCTTGTTTGAGGAGGAGAGTCGTCATTGGAGATGGTGGCTATAGCAGAAGCGTTAGAGGGGGAGATGGATGCGTTTGTGGGAGAGGTGAGGGTGACCGAGAAAGTTTCGTCTTGCTCGAGGATGCTGTCTCCAGCAATCTCGATGGAGATGATTTGAGTGTCTTCACCGGCGGCAAAGTTGACGACATCAGATTGGAAAGACGTGTCAATAAAATCTTCTGAATCAACTGGGTTGCTGCCTGAACCTGCAACGGTGTATTCGGCAGAGCTTGAGCTGGAGGTATCGCCTGTGCGTGTGACAGTGAAGAGGAATATTGTTGTGTCTCCGGAACCGCCTTCTTGTTGTGCAGAATCGTTCGCACTGATGCTCAGGGTTGGGGGCGGCTGAGTAATAGAGAAAGTGAGTGAATTATTGGTTTCATTACCGTCTTGATTGAAGTTGCC
>NZ_JAKUHK010000156.1:0-4748 GCF_023630655.1 Synechococcus sp. MU1655
TCCAATCCCATGACCCCCTCCCCCGAGACCAACAGCGTGATCATCAGCCCGAGTCCGAGGTTGCCATTGTTGATTTTGTTGCTGAGTGCAAGCCTTTGGTTCTTACCCCTCAGTCCCTGGCCCACCCTCGTGGTGGGGCTGTTCAGTGTGTTCCTTCTGGTGCAGACCTACATCCTCAAACTTGAATTCAGCGAGGAGGATCTGGTGGTGTGGCGCGGACAAGAGGAAATACGCCGTTTCCCCTTCAATGAATGGATGTCTTGGCGCCTCTTCGCACCTTGGCTGCCCGGACTTTTTTACTTCCGTGAAAGCAAAAGCATTCATTTCCTTCCCATCCTGTTCAATCCAGCAGAACTTCAAGAGCAACTGGAGCAACGGGTGGGGCAGTTACAACAAGGCAAGCCCTAAGCAAGCTTGGATCACTTCTCACTTCACGCGCTGGCGTAACGAAAACGAAATGCTTCCTACACGTTTGGAGAGAAGGTTCGACTTGCGTCGCGCAATCAGCTGAAATACCCCAAGGACGAGCGGACCATGCCAGACGACACCGATCTCACACCCCAAGAGCACTCCGGAGAGCCGGCCGAAGCGTCGTCACCTGAAACTGAAGCACCACAGAGCGACGATTCTGCTGGAGAGACATCTTCAGACGCAGGTAGCGATGCCTTGATCAGCCTCGCCCTAAGCGAGCTGCAGCAACGCCGCCATGCCTTGCAGCAAGACATCGAGAGCCTCAACCAACGCAAGCTGCAGCTTGAACAAGAGATTGCAGGTACCTTCGTCGGCCAATCCGATGCCATTGCTCGGCGCGTCAAGGGATTCCAGGAGTATCTGAGCGGAGCGCTTCAAGGCATGGCTCAGTCGGTCGAGCAGCTGGAGCTGGTATCCCAGCCGGTTGTGGTTCAGCCTTCTCCCCTTGATCAACAGGCTTCTAACGCCCAGGAAGGGGGCAACATTGCTGATCCATCACCTGCAATTGCCGACACCTTTAGGCCCGATGAAGCGCTGATTCGCTGCAGCCTCGAGCGTTTTGCCCAGCAACCAGACTTCTATGCCGATCCTTGGAAGCTGCGCCGCAGCCTTGATCACAGTGATATTGCCCTCCTCGAGGATTGGTTCTTCAATCAGGGAGGACGGGGAGCCCAGTCCAGTCGCGGGAATCGCCCACGCAACGTGTTGATAGGCAGTGCCTTGATCTCCATTCTCAGCGATCTCTATGGCGATCAGTTCCAGACCCTTGTTCTCGCAGGGCAACCAGAGCGACTCGGCGAATGGCGGCGCGGCTTGCAAGATGCTCTTGGATTAGGCCGAGAAGACTTTGGTCCCAACAGCGGCATCGTGCTCTTTGAACGTGGTGATGCGTTAGTTGAGCGGGCTGACCGACTGGAGGAACGCGGCGAAGTGCCGCTGATCCTGATCGATGCCGCTGAGCGTGTCGTCGACATCCCCGTGCTTCAGTTTCCGCTGTGGATGGCCTTTGCGGCTGGACCCGGTGAGATCGACTACGACGACAACGAACTGCTCTGATGGGTTTCTTTTCTCTAATCCTCGGCTACCTACTCGGATCAATCCCCAGTGGCTGGCTTGCAGGCCGCTGGCTCAAAGGCATTGACTTGCGCGAGCTCGGTTCCGGGTCCACTGGAGCCACCAATGTGCTCAGGCAAGTGGGCAAAGGGCCTGCCATGGGTGTCTTTTTAATCGATGTTGGGAAGGGAGCGGCCGCTGTCCTACTGGCGCGCGCCCTTGGCCAAGGTGATTGGATTCAAGTTTTAGCAGGTCTGAGCGCCTTGGCTGGCCATATCTGGCCTGTGTGGCTTAATTTCAAAGGCGGAAAAGCAGTAGCAACAGGCTTCGGCATGTTTCTCGGTCTGGCATGGCCCGTGGGGCTGGCCAGTTTTGGAGTGTTTTTGCTGACGCTTTGGCTCTTCCGCATCGTCTCGCTTTCCAGCGTGTTGGCCGCAGTCAGCCTGCCCCTATTGATGTTCCGCTTCTCAGGCATTGCTTCCTACATCCTGATAGCGCTCGTAGCCATGGGCTTGGTGCTATGGCGACACCGCAGCAACCTTTCAAGGATTCTCGAAGGCAGCGAGCCCAAAATCGGCCAGAAGGATTGAAAATCAGCTGAGCGAACAAAGGGGGGGTGCACCGATGCGTGACTTACGTCGTTAACGCAGCACAGCACTGCGCAAACGCACCAGTTGGATCCGTAGATTGCGTGATGGGACGACCAATCACCAACTGAGAGGCTCCAGCCGCGATCGCATCTGGAGGAGTCATGACTCGCACCTGATCTCCCACTGCACTGCCTTGAGGGCGAATGCCTGGCGTCACCAGTGCGAATGGCCTTCGATGCTGAGCTCTTAAAGAGGCAACTTCCAACGGCGAACACACGCAGCCACCAACACCCGCTGTTGCCGCCAATTGGGCCAGCTGTAAGACCCGATCGGCGATACCTTGCTCGATCGCCAGCTCCCGCTGCAGCCGTTGCTCTTCCCAGCTGGTCAGCACCGTGACCGCAAGCAGCGTTGGCGTTGCGATACCGGTCGAGGCAGCGCCGGCAACCGCTCCAGCCTGCGCAGCCTTAAGAGCTTCAGTCCCAGCGCAGGCATGCACCGTGATCAGTTCGGCTCCCAGCGCTGCCGCCCGGCGGCAGGATCCCTCCATGGTGGCCGGAATGTCGTGAAATTTGAGATCCAAAAACACGCGCAGATCCTGATCGCGCAACTGCATCACCACATCCGGCCCCGCCTGAACGAACAGCTCCAGGCCAACCTTCACCCAACGCAAACCTTCCACCTGGGCACTGAAAGCAAGCGCTTGATCAGGGGCCATACCGTCGAGAGCCACAATGATCCGTTCCGCGGATTCAGCCGAGAAAGAGGAAGCCACACACCGTCTCTGCACGACCCTCATCGTGATGCGTCATGCGCAACCCCTTGGATCAACCCAGGACTTGAAAATAATCCGCAGGCAAACCTTTCACGCCCACATCGGCCTGAAACAAGCCACCAGCCAATGGCTCGGCCTTCACTGCAACAGCATCCATCCCCCTTCTCGCGGTTGTAACAAACAGCTGATCCAAATTGGGGCCACCAAAACAACAGGATGTGACCTGACGACAAGGCAACGCCAAGCGGTCGAGCAAGCGACCACGCAACGGATCCCAACGCGTCACGCAACCACCGCCAAACAGGGCGATCCAAAGCATTCCCTCCGCATCGATGCACATGCCATCCGGAAGGGCATCCCAATCTTCTGGAATATGGAGACAGATGCTGGGGTCTCCAGCGATCTCACCAGTAACGGTGAGCGGGAAAGCCATCACACTCAGCGTTGGCGAATCAATGAAATAGAGCGTCCCTCGGTCTTGGCTCCAAGCCAGTCCGTTGGAAATGGTGAGCTGGCTGCGTTGGCGCTTAATGCCTCCATCACCATCTAGCCGCCATAGAGATCCAGCCAGCGGCTCGAAGTCGTAGGCCATCGTGCCTGCCCAAAAGCGCCCCCAAGGATCACATTTACCGTCGTTGAAACGATTACCAGGACGATCCGCCTCAGGATCAGACAACAAGGTCACAGCCCCGTTGCTCGGATCCATCCTCATCAACCCCGCCGCTGTTGCCAAGAGCAAATCTCCAACCGATGTGGGAACAACAGCACCCACATGGGCGGGAAGATGCAAAAAATCATTGTTGCCTGTTGCAGGATCAAACAGGCCAATCCTTGAAGCCTCAATATCAACCCAGAGAAGAACTTGACGCTCGGTCCACCAACAAGGGCCCTCTGCCAATCCTGCCGCAACAGGCAACACACAACGAGATGTCAGCATTCAATTCACAGCACAAGTGGATGGAAGACATCAATACAAAACTGGCCTTTCCATACGTTTTCTACCCAAAATCACGCGCTCCACAACACCTTTTTTCTTGGCATAGTGAACTAATTTGTCATTTTCAATTGTATTCAAGCTCATGACTCCAGCCTGGCGATAGTCACGATCAAATGGCAAGGCCCATGCCTTACCACTTCGCATCACATAGATAACAAAACGACGATCTTGGCTGATGCAAAATCGCACGTTGACTTCATCAAAGACGCCAATATCACTTCCATATTCAGCCTGGCTGTAGTCACACTCCTGAGCTCGCTCATATTCATCCTTAATCCCGGCATTGGCCGGTGCCGTTAGTCCCACTCCCACCACAAAGGTGAGGAATGCTCCCAAGATTGAGCGCGAAGATTTCATATCAAACAGGTGCCTCCCGAATTCCAGCTATGGCAGTCATAGCAGCACATCAAGGCTCAGGACACCCACCCCTTTGCCCTATCAAGGGACCAATCGCCTAAATGTCTTTTTACCGAGCTGAAGGACCTTCCCTTCCAAGTCGGATACCGAACCAAATTCCTGATTGGGATCGGTAATTTTCTCTCCCTCAAGGCGTGCTGCGCCCCCTTTGATCTGCCGGCGCGCTTCACTGCTACTGGCACAAATACCCACCGCGCTAAGCAGATAGAACGCCTTGGCGGGGAAATTCACTGCTGAAAGGGAAGCCTCTGGTACATCCGCTGCTGCTGCAGCCGATCCAGCCACCAAGGTGGCGGCATCCGCCTGTGCTTTTTGGGCCACCTCCATTCCGTAGCGGCTTGCCGTCACCGCCAGAGCCATTGCTTTTTGCTTTTCACGGGGATTGTCTGGCAACGCTTCATGGGCCAAATCGGTGAGCAACATCACGTAGTCGTTGATGGCCGCA
>NZ_JAKUHK010000157.1:0-4710 GCF_023630655.1 Synechococcus sp. MU1655
CCATCCCTGTGAAAGCTGCTCTTGAGCTGAGTGGATGGCCCGTAGGTGCTCCTCGTCTTCCTTTATTGCCCCTTAATTCAGCCATGCGCGATTCCTTAGCCGACCTTCTCACTGCCCTGCGTCAGACCTGACGCTCCGGCTGCCAGTACAGATTTTTTTCTTTTTTAAATCCTTCGCGACCTTTATCGATGACATCCACTCTTTCTAAAACCAAGCAGGCGTGTCTCCGTGTGATTCCACTGGGTGGCTTGCATGAAATCGGCAAGAACACCTGCGTGTTCGAGTACGGCGATGACCTGATGCTGGTGGATGCCGGTTTGGCATTCCCCAGTGATGGCATGCACGGTGTGAATGTGGTGATGCCTGACACGAGCTTCCTGCGTGAAAACCAGAGCCGGATTCGGGGCATGATCGTGACCCATGGTCACGAAGATCACATCGGTGGGATCGCACACCACCTCAAGAATTTCGATATCCCGGTGATTTATGGGCCCCGTTTGGCCCTATCCATGCTCACAGGAAAAATGGATGAGGCCGGTGTGACCGATCGCACCACGCTTCAGACAGTGGGCCCAAGAGATGTGGTGAAGGTGGGTCAGCACTTCTCGGTGGAGTTCATTCGCAACACCCACTCGATGGCCGACAGCTTTTCGCTGGCGATCACCACTCCAGTAGGCACCGTAATTTTCACCGGTGATTTCAAGTTTGACCACACCCCTGTGGATGGTGAGCACTTTGACTTGGCCCGCCTTGCCCATTACGGCGATCAGGGAGTGCTTTGTCTGTTTAGTGACTCCACCAATGCGGAGGTCCCTGGATACTGCCCGCCTGAACGTTCTGTGTTCCCCAACCTCGATCGCCACATCGCGGAAGCGGAAGGGCGGGTGATCATCACCACGTTTGCGAGCTCGATTCATCGGGTGTCGATGATTCTTGAACTGGCGCTTAAAAACGGACGCAAGGTGGGTCTACTTGGGCGCTCCATGCTCAATGTGATCGCCAAAGCCCGTGAACTCGGCTACATGCGTGCACCCGATGAGCTGTTTGTGCCGATCAAGCAGATCAACGATGTACCAGATCGCGAGACGCTGTTGCTGATGACCGGAAGCCAGGGTGAGCCTCTTGCTGCTTTGAGCCGGATTTCACGTGGTGATCATCCGCAAGTGAAGGTGAAAACCTCAGACACGATCATCTTTTCTGCGAGCCCGATCCCTGGCAACACCATTTCAGTGGTGAACACGATCGATAAGTTGATGATCTTGGGAGCCAAGGTGGTGTACGGCAAGGGTGAAGGCATTCACGTGTCAGGCCATGGCTTCCAGGAAGATCAGAAGCTGATGTTGGCTCTCACCCGCCCGAAATATTTCGTGCCTGTGCATGGTGAGCACCGCATGTTGGTGAAGCATGCCCGAACTGGCCATTCCATGGGCGTGCCAGAAGACAACACGCTGATCATCAATAACGGAGATGTCGTTGAGCTCACTCCGGATTCAATGCGCAAAGGCGATCCAGTCAAAGCAGGTATCGAGCTGCTCGATCAGTCGCGCAATGGCATCGTTGATGCACGCGTGCTCAAGGAGCGTCAACAGCTTGCGGTTGACGGGATCGTGACGATCTTGGCCGCGATTAGCACCGATGGGGCGATGGTGGCTCCGCCGCGCGTCAACTTGCGTGGTGTGGTCACCACCGCGGATGCGCGCAAGATGTCGCTGTGGACGGAACGTGAAATTAAGTGGGTGCTGGAAAATCGCTGGAAGCAGCTCTGCCGCCATGTGGATGGGGCCTCTCCCGAAGTGGATTGGATGGGCGTCCAGCGCGAAGTGGAAGTGGGCTTAGGTCGGCGCATGCGCCGCGAAATGCAAGTGGAGCCCTTGATTCTTTGTCTCGTTCAGCCGGCACCTGGTGGCACACCGGTGTACAAAGGCCGGGCCGATGCAGAACCTGATACCCGTCCGGCATCCCGCGGGCGTGGCGGTCGTCATGGTGGTCCTGGCCGCGATAGCGGCAACGGCCATGTCCGGCGTGATCGCAATGCGGCCCCTGCTCGGGTGGTTCCTTCGCGTGTGATTGGAACACCAGCCCCTGCAGCGGCAGCAACGCCAGCGCCGGCCCCTGCTCCGGTTAAAGAGCCTGTTGCGTCGGCAGTGGTTGTGACCAATGCTCCCGAGCCAGAGATGCCAGCTGGACGTACCCGTCGTCGTCGTTCAGCGGCGGCGTAGGGAACGCCAGGCCAATTCCAATCGCTTCTGCAAGGAAAGAGATTTTGCCTGGTCCTCATCAGCTGTCTGAGCTGATGAGGATCCAACTTGGGCAATGTTCTTCAGGTTGACGCGCAGCAGTCCGTCCTCCAAACGTTGGGGGGCTGCATCAAAGGCGCGTGTCAGCGATGGAGTTGAAGCCTGCTGAGGAGCGTCTCCCAAGTTGATTGACTTTTCAGTTCGTTCTTCAGCGCTGTCCAGATCTTTTGGCTGTGGAGATTCCTTTGGCTGTGGCGACTCAGCCTTCAGCCAGGGCATGGCCGTTTCGATCGTTTCAGCGTCGCGGTTGTCTGCCTCTGCGCCCGTTGCGGTGGTGTTTAAAAACGGATCACGGATGAGATCGTTGCCTGCTGACTGGCTTGATGCGTTTGCAAAGGGCACTGATGCCAGCTCTTCTGCCGGAGGTGCAGACACGGCAACATCAATGACAGGTGAGCGCTCCAAAGCTTCGTTGAGGCCTTGTTGAGCCAGTTCCCGCAAAGTGTCCGGCGGCTCGCTGGCAAGGACGAGCCTGTAAAAGTCGGCGCTCTGGCTGACATCATCCTTTCCATAGAGGTGGATGTGACCGAGCAACAGGGCCACAAAGGCTCTCCAGGCCAGGGTCGCGTCCCGTTCCGCTCCTGAGGCAGGAAGTGGGTCCAGTTGCCCCAGCAGTGGTCGCGCCAAATCGTCTGCTTTGTCGAACTCACTGGCGCTGTAGGCCTGCTCAGCGGCGACGTATTGCTCCTGAAAATCAGCGTTCAAGCGAGGTTGTTATGGCTTGCTCACCAGTTGTACCGAGTCTCGGGTCCATTGCAGAGTCTTGTGCTCCGCTAAAGAGCGGCTTCCGGGGGGGCTGCCAGGGCCAATGGCAAAACTCAGTGTGTTGAGTTGGCTGGCGGAGAGCGCGCGAACACCTTGTTGTTGCAGCCAATGATGGAGCAAGAGTCGACGGGTTGCTTCTGGAACAGCCTTGAGTGCGTTGCGTTGCAAGCCGCGTTCACTGCGCAGCTGTTCAAGGGCCAGTGTGGCCAGGGTGCGTTGGCTGTCCTCCACTTGGGACATCCGCTCGCTGAGTTGAGCGATGCGTTGGCTGCAGCCGGGATATAACTCCTCCAGCACTGGCAGCACGTCGTTGCGGATGCGGTTGCGGCTCAATGCCTGATTGGCATTCGATGGATCAAGCCAAATGGGTAGTTGCAAGTCCTGGCAGATTTGGGTGGTGTCGTCTCGGCTGAAGGTCAGCAGGGGACGCACAAGCCGAGGGCCGCTGGGGTCATCGTTTTGAAGTGGTCTGATGGGCCGCAAGCTGCCAAGGCCGGCTAGATCAGTGCCTCTGGCCAATTGCAGCAGCAATGTTTCTGCCCGGTCACTCGCCGTGTGAGCGGTGAGAACAGTGCGGCAGCAGAACTGTTGGCTTAATGCGGCAAGCTCCTGGTAGCGCCAGGATCGGGCGTTGGCCTCCGTGCCTGTGTGGTCTCTCGTATTGCGGCTGATCTGAAGAGGCAGCTCCTGGCTTTGGCACCACTCCTTGAGTTCGGAAGCAGTGGCTGCTGATTGATCGTGCCAACCATGGTCTCCGTGCCACAGCTGAAAGTGCCAATGATGTAAGTGCTGAAGCCCCAGGAGTAGGCCGAGTAAGGCCATGGAGTCTTGACCGCCGGAGAGAGCGATCAGCAATGTTTCCCCATCGGGCAACAGGTTCGGTTGCCTCAGCAGTTGGCGGTGCAGGGTGTCGTGCCAAGGCAACCAGGTTTTGGATGCAGCCATGGTGTGCCCAGCCAGTGGAACAACAGAAATTTGATCTTGCCTGTTCTTAGGCGCGATCACACGTGCGGTGTGAGAATGATGGAATCTGATTTCGCTGGGATGTCCCGCCTTTCTCTGCTGCCAGCTGAGCTCCGCCGCAGCCTGGAGCAGCGTTCCACACTCAAGGTGATCGCCGGTCTGATGAACTTCGATCAGGCCAACGTGGCGATGGTGGCGGCTGCCGCGGGTCGCGGCGGTGCTGATTTGATTGATGTGGCCTGTGATGCAGCGCTGGTCACGCTGGCGATCGAATCCTCCGCTGGTGTGCCCGTTTGCGTGTCTGCGGTGGATCCTGAACTGTTTCCTGCCGCTGTGGCTGCTGGTGCGGCCATGGTGGAGATTGGAAATTACGACGCTTTCTATCCCCAAGGCCGCATTTTTGATGCGGCTGAAGTGCTGGCCATCACCCGCCGAACTCGTGAGCTGCTTCCCGACGTGGTGATGAGTGTCACGGTGCCCCATGTGCTGCCGCTGGATCAGCAAGAGCAGTTGGCTGTGGATTTGGTGACAGCCGGTGCTGATCTGATCCAAACCGAAGGCGGTACCAGCGCGAAGCCCTTCAGCGCTGGCAGCCTTGGATTGATTGAAAAAGCAGCTCCTACCTTGGCCGCATCCCACAGCATCAGTGCTGCGCTGCATAAGGCCGAGTGTGCGGTGCCGGTGC
>NZ_JAKUHK010000158.1:0-4625 GCF_023630655.1 Synechococcus sp. MU1655
GGCACTCCAGATGGCGAACAAACAATTCAAGCCGCAACCGTGATTTGGACTGCCGGGGTCCGACCATCTCACCTGGGCAAGACCCTGGCAGGCTCGATCGATTGTGAATTGGATCGTGGCGGGAGGGGGATCGTTGAACCCGACTTCAGCGTGAAAGACCATCCAGAGATTCGGGTGGTTGGCGATCTCTGCAGCTATAAGCACACGTCCACGGGCAATCCACTGCCCGGGATGGCAGGACCAGCGACCCAAGCTGGTGGCTTCGTCGGCAAAGACATTGCCGCGATCCTGAGCGGAGGGAACCGTCCGAATTTCAAATGGTTTGATTTCGGCAGCATGGCCGTGCTGGATCGTGTTGCTGCTGTTGCCGATCTACGCGGCTTCAAATTCAGTGGAAGTCCAGGCTGGGCTGTTTGGGCTGCCGCACACCTGGCCTTCATGCCCGATCGAGAAAATCGCTGGTCCTTGCTGATCAAGTGGATGTTTGCTGTTCTGTCGCAGCAACGCTCATCGATGCTGCTCACAGGCATGCCAAGTCAGCACATCGGTCTCGACTCCGCAGACGCGCCCTTCCCCATGAACAGCGGGAAAGGGCCCTCAATTGCCGCTCCAGATGCAGCTCTCAAAGCAGCCATGAATTACTACGCCAATTCCGTCTCCGGTGTTTCTGCTCAGGATGGCGCTGAGGCCCGCGACGAATCCGCCACAGGATCAGACGCTGCCATCAAATAAAGCAGCGCCATGCGGATAGGGATCCCGTTGCGCACCTGATCCTCAACCAAACAAATCGAGCGGTCGTCCAAGAGGCCACCGCTCATTTCAACTCCACGATTGACAGGGCCTGGATGGAGCACGGGGCCTGAGAAAGCACAGCGTCGCAACCGCTCATGGGTGAGCCCAAAATCGCGGTGATAGCGATCAAGATTCGTGAGCAGATGATCGGTCATGCGTTCTTTTTGTAAGCGCAACGTCATCACCGCGTCCGCGCCAGACAGACAGTCATCCAAGGAGCGGCTGATCTGCACCGTTCCACGCTCCCGGACAGGATCTGAAGCCTGCCCGGGAGGCGGAGCATCCAAAAAAGCCGCAAAGGCATCGGGCACAAGACTGGGCGGCCCGCAAAGCACCAAATCCGCGCCACATGCACTTAACGCCCAGAGGTTGGAGCGTGCCACGCGGGAATGCACCACGTCGCCAACAATCACAATGCGCTTGCCCTGCAACGCCTCAAGTTGAGAGTGGCGGGGATCGAAATGGTGAGCAAGCGTGTAAAGGTCGAGCAAACCCTGGCTGGGGTGGCTGTGCTGACCATCACCACCATTCAGCACGACGGTGCGCTCTCCGGCTTGATCCAACTCAGAGGCCAACTGGGCGGGTACATCCGTGCAGCGATGGCGGATCACCAACACATCAGCCCCCATCGCGACATAAGTGCGCGCTGTGTCGAGCAGGGATTCGCCTTTGCTGAGGGAACTGCTGGAGGGAGAAAAACTCTGCACATCAGCAGACAACCGCTTGGCGGCCAACTCAAAGCTGCTGCGCGTACGCGTGCTGGGCTCAAAAAATAAGGTGGCAACCAATCGCCCTTGCAAGGCCGGGAGTTTGCGAGCGCCCGTCACCGGCATCGAACGAAAACGATGGGCAAGTTCCAGCACCGTGGCGTAGTCGTCACGAGAAAATGCAGCTAAGTCGAGCACATGTCGATGGGACCAGCCATTCATCGCTTCCACTCCAGAGTTGGAATGAAGGCCTGACTCAAAGCAGGCATCCGATCACCTCGGGCACGCCGGCTCACGCTGCGGGAGTCCTTCAGGTACCAACGCCAGGGCAAATCCTGTGCCTGAGAGATTCCGATCCGCGTGGTGGTCACAAGCTCAGGGACAGTGAGAACGGAGGGCCGGGAGGCCAACCACAATTCATTCTCGCCACAGACGGCTTGGCTGTCATGCGTTCTGTTGAGACCGAACCGCCTTGCTAACAAACCTGGACCAGCCGCCACTCGCTCCGGCTCGCCAGGCATCGCAACAGCGCGAAGCAACACCCCATTGGCCCAATCACTGCGATCGGTCACCACATTCACGCAGTGGTGAATCCCATAGCTCACATACACATAAAACCGCCCTGGCTCACCGAAGAGGGTTTCGTTTTGCGGTGAACGGCGGCGGTAGCCATGGCAGGCGGGGTCGTCCTGGGAATAAGCCTCTGTTTCCACGATCACGCCCCAAAGCAGGCTGCCGTTGTCTTGGCGTTTCACGATCAAACACCCAATCAAGTCAGGTCCAACGACCTCCGCAGGGCGGCAGAAAAAGACTTGAGGGAGGGCTGAAAATCTTGGGTGGTGGGCTGGATGGCTCAACAAGTCGCTGGAGCGATGATCCATGGTTCAACCACTCAGCTCTATGCATTGTCATCAAGACAAGGCAATCCAGCCGCGCCATTCCAGATGGCATGTCAACACAACCCGAATGACCAGACTGTCAAGACGCAAACGATGAACGACGAACCCCATGTCGGCATCATCCACAATCACCACAAACCAAATCAAAGCCAGGCGAGACCTGGTATTTCTTGTGCTGGCCGGGCTCTTTCTTGGCACCCTGGGGATGCTCAACATCCTTGGCCTGACACGATTCCTAGCCCTCGGGCAGATTGGATCATGGCCAATCGTGGTGGCCGTTGGGGCCCTCCCCTATCCCGTCACCTTTCTCTGCACCGATCTTATTAGTGAGCTGTGGGGAGAGGAAAGGGCCACGCAAGTTGTGTGGGTGGGTCTCCTACTCAATGGATGGGTGGTTTTAATTCTGTGGGTCGGAGGTGTGATGCCAGGCCTGAACGGCGCCCCTGAATCCACATTTTTTGAGATTCAACGCCTGGCCTTTGGGTCCGTCGGAGCATCGATGGTGGCTTACCTCACCGCCCAATTCGTGGACGTGCGGTTGTTTCACTTTTGGAAGGAACGCACGAATGGCAAGGCCCTCTGGCTTCGAAATAACGGATCCACCTTGGTGAGTCAATTGGTGGACACCAGTGCGGTGGTGTTGATCAGCCACTACGCCACTCATGTTTTACCCATTCGCGCCGGTGAAGCGGTTCTTCCTCAGCTGGGAGCGTTCATCGCCAGTGGATATTTGTTTAAAGCCCTCGCGGCGTTTGCTGACACCCTTCCGTTCATCTGGCTCACCGCCTGGTTACGCGATTGGTTGGAGATTCAAGGAGACGGAAAGGAGATTATTCCGTGAGATCTGCGCCACTCCGGTGACGATCAGCGCACCGAGAAAGCTCAGTTTGCAAGTCCTTGGCATGATTGGTGCACTGACCTTGCAACCATGGACGCCGCCCTATCCGGCTTCAATCTCGGGACCGTCTTGGTCTTTGGCAGCGGACTGTTCGTGATTGCCACCTTTTACTTCGGGACCAGAGGGGGCTACTACAACACCGACAAGTACGACGGCAACGGCACAGCGCACTAAGGCGCGAGCTGAGCGATCATCAAGCCACTGATTGAGATGGCATGAACGCCACCCTGCCTGGCCCAGCAGCCAACACCGAAGCCATTCGTTTGGCTCTCCAGAGTTGGCCCGATGTTGAGGCCTATCTGAAAGGCTGCAAAGGAATCATCATCCCCTTAGGTTCCACAGAACAACATGGACCCACGGGTGCGATTGGGACTGACGCCCTCACAGCAGAAGCTGTGGCGTTGGAGCTAGGTCGTCGCAGCGGAGTGCTGGTTACGCCAGCTCAGGCCTATGGCATGGCCGAACACCATCTCGGCTTCGCGGGTACGATGAGTCTTCAGCCAGCCACCCTGATGGCGGTCATGCATGACCTTGTGTTGTCCTTGGCCACCCATGGATTCGAGCGAATCTTTGTGGTGAATGGCCACGGAGGCAACATGGCCACCACCAAAGCAGCCTTTGCCCAGGCCTATGGAACCGCCGCCAGCAGAGGACTACCGGTAGCACCCAAACTGCGCTGCAGACTCTCTAACTGGTTTATGGCAGGGGCTGTGATGCGCCAAGCCCGAGAGCTCTATGGCAATCGCGAAGGCCAACATGCCACCCCAAGCGAAATCGCCGTTACCCTCCACCTTCACGACAGCCTGGTGACCAAACAAAGGCCCTTACCTGAAGCCGCCCCATGCGGAGCGATTCACGGCCCAGCCGATTTTCGGCGACGCTATCCCGATGGCCGCATGGGCTCTGACCCCTATCTGGCCAAGCCAGAACACGGAGCAGAGTTACTGGATACAGCAGCCACGGCACTGCGCGAAGATCTTGAAACCTTTCTCTCCGCTGCATGAGCAAGATCACCGCCGACGACGTACGCAAGGTGGCCCAACTTGCCCGCCTTGACCTCCCTGAAGACACCATCGCCACCTATACAGGGCAGCTTGAGCGAATTCTCGATTACGTGGATCAGCTTCAAGCCGTGGACACCGAAGGCGTTTTACCCACTACACGTGCGGTGGAAGTGATCAATGCAACGCGTGAGGACACTGTTGTCGCAACAGATGTAAGGCAGGACCTCTTAGATCAAGCCCCCCAACGCGAAGGCGATTTCTTCCGCGTTCCCAAAATCCTTGCGGACTAGGCCACAAGCAATCCCTAGCCGGCACGCCAACGTAA
>NZ_JAKUHK010000159.1:0-4599 GCF_023630655.1 Synechococcus sp. MU1655
CAGCGTCCGCCCAGCAGGAGTTGGTCGATGCCTTCCTGCAGCCAGGACAGACCTAACAGGATTAAGGGAAGAATGATCACTGCACTCTGAACGTCACTCCCATCACGGCGGTGATGTCTTTGTCGATGGTGCTGGTGTCATAGGAGCCATAGCTCCCCATTTTTGTGGAGTTCGGCACGGTGATTTGGAAGGTGCCTGTGTCGGCATTGGTGATCGCTCCTATGCCGGAGCCCGCTTGTCTCGCGATCGCAATCGCTCGATCTCGAGCATCAGCGGTGGCTTTGGCCAGCATATCGACACGTTTTTCGGCCAGTTTTGTGTAGGTGTAAGCCGGAGGCTGAATGGCCAATGACACACCGTCGCCAATCAGGTTGCTGATTTTGTTTGATGCCGTGCGGATTAAGGCCACATCTGAGCTGCCTACGTGGATGGATTGACGTGCCGTCCACTCCGTGCTGGTGAGCATCCCGGTCACACGGTTGCGAATATCGTTGCGATCAGTCCGTAAAACAGTGAGTTGGGTGCTGCTTTCTGGGATGCCAGCATCGAGCAGAAATGCAAGCGTGCGCTTTAAATCGGGTTGCAGATTTTGATAAGCCTGCTGCTGGCTCACACCATTCCCACTCACGGTCACGGTCCAATCGGCATAGTCGCTGCGCAACCTTTCAGTGCTGGCACCGGTCACGGTCACGGTGTCAGTTGCGGTTCGAATTCCTTTCACAGCAACAGCTCCGGCGACAACTAGCCCGCAGCTCAGCACCACCATGGGCAACACCAGGGGAGGCGTTCGACGCCATAGCGACAGCTGGTTTTGGCCTGGGGAGGATTGTTCTGGCATGGACCTTGGTGCTTTGAACCATTTCAACCGATCTTTTGATTGGGAGGTGTTGTTCGCGATCACAGCTGTGACTGGCTATGACCCGAGTTCGGATCTCTGATTGGTGATTGATGCCAAAAAGCGCTGAGGTGATCGTGATTGGAAGCGGGATCGGCGGCTTGTGCTGTGCCGGTCTCACTGCCCGGGCTGGAAAGGATGTTTTGGTTCTAGAAGCCCATAGCCAGCCAGGCGGCGCTGCTCATGGCTTTGAAAGACAGGGCTATCACTTCGAATCTGGCCCATCCCTTTGGAGTGGATTGTCACGTTGGCCAAGCAGCAATCCCCTTGCTCAAATTCTGCGTGCGTTGGATCAGCCACTGGATGTCTTGACCTACAAGGATTGGGATGTCTTGTTTCCAGAAGGACATCTCCGTGTTGGTGTTGGAGGAAATGGCTTCGAACGCGTGGTGGAAAGGCTGCGTGGACCTGGGGCTGTGGCTGAGTGGCAGCGTTTCACCGCCGTGTTGCAGCCGATTGCAGCAGCAGCAGATGCCTTGCCATTGCTGGCGTTACCGGCATCTGTGGATGGAATTGGTTCTCTGTTGAGCCGTAGTGGACGACTGGTTCAGCATTTGCCAGCCATCCGCCATCTCAGTGGTGCGTTCGGGCCTCTAGTTGATCGTCATCTCCAGGACCCATTTCTTCGCCACTGGGTTGATTTGCTCTGTTTTTTGATCAGCGGTATGCCGATGGCTGACACCAACGCAGCCGCGATGGCCACTTTGTTTGGTGAATGGTTTGACCCTGAATCGTGTCTTGATTTTCCGCGCGGAGGCAGTGCGGCCGTCGTGAACGCACTCGTGCGCGGCATGGAGTCATACGGAGGCCGCTTGCGGCTTGGTGCAACAGTGACCCGGCTGCTTCTCGACGGTGATCGTGTCATCGGCGTCGAGCTCAGCAATGGTGAGACGCTTCACGCCGATGTTGTGGTGAGCAACGCGGATGCCTGGAGTACGGCGGCTTTGTTGCCTGAGATGGCTGCAAAGGCTTGGCGTCAGGAACGGCTGTCCACTCCTGGTTGTCATTCTTTTTTGCATCTTCATCTCGGATTTGATGCGAACGGTCTTGAGGATCTGCCGATCCATACCGTTTGGGTTGGTGACTGGGAACGGGGCATTGATTCTGAGCGCAATGCCGTGGTGGTGTCGATTCCAACTGTGCTCGATCCAACGATGGCGCCTGAGGGCCATCACGTGCTTCATGCCTATACCCCGGCCAATGAACCCTGGTCAATGTGGGCTGGTCTTCAGAGGGGAACGCCGGCTTATCAGGAGAAACGTGGACAACGCTGTCAGGTGTTTTGGGATGTGTTGGAGCAACGGATTCCCGATCTCCGCGGTCGTTGCAAAGTGGTGATGGAGGGAACTCCTCTTACCCACCGTCATTACCTATCCACGCATCAAGGCAGCTATGGCCCTGCGTTGTCGGCATCGAAAGGGCTGTTCCCTGGGGTGACCACTCCTCTTGAGGGGTTTTTGCAGTGTGGTGCGAGTTGTTTCCCAGGGATTGGTATTCCACCCGTGGCTGCAAGTGGTGCGATGGCAGCCCACGCCATTACCGGTCGCAGGGCCCAGCGGGACTTGCTTCACGCGCTCGACCTGTAAGCGCAGGTTCTGATTGACAATTCAAAACTCTCGGCTTCTCAGCAATAAAAAATGACTTGAAAGAGAGGAGAATTTGATGTGTTATTTGTAAGGTTTAAATCAGAATCAAATTTAAATAATGAGCTTGATTTTGTTGATTGTTGAGCCAATCTCTACGGGTTTGTGTTGATGTGATTTCGTTTTGAGCTGGGGCTGGAAGGCTGAGCTTCCTCTCAATATTTTTGATTGTCTTGTGGATCATGTCTTGATCATGAGTCGATGCTTTTGCGCGCGACAACTGCGAAAAATGGGTCGCCTTTGCCTCCTACCAGTCCCATCAACCCAGAGGCTTTTGTTTCTTCCGCAAACACCCGTACGTCAGACCATCCATTGGCTTGCAGCACCGTGCCGACGTAGTCGAGATGCTGCGTGTCGTCGTTATCGGTCCAAACCTGCGGAGCCTTCGTGAAAAACATCCGATTCGAAAATGCAACGATGGCTGTGCCATTGGGCCTCGTGACCCGGAGCATCTCCGACGCGACATTTTCTGGTTGTGTCCAGTATTGCCAAGCAGCAACAGCAAGACAGGCGTCAACGCATGCATCCTTTAAAGGGATTGTGGGATCCAGGTTCATGTCTTGGACGTAGTGACTGTCGAGCCTTGTGTTGGCTGCGAGTTCCGCTTCATTCATGCCATGGCCAATCACTCGCTCGTAATGGATCTCTTCTGGCAGGTGACTCACCCAAGACGAACCCAGGTCAAGGACAACAGCTCCAGACGGAATATGTTCTTTGTAAAAGCCCGTTAGACGTGTCCTGAAGCTTTCGTCTAAGTGCTGGACGAAGCGTGGTTCTGAATAAAAGATTCGATCAGGCTCGCGGTCGAGCTTGTATCGCTGATCCTCAGTAAGAATTTGAACTGCCATACCTTTATTTTGGCGCGTTTGTTGGCTGCCCCGCGAGTCAGACCTCACTCCTCTGGTGGCAGCTGTTGCCAACCGCTGGTCCAAATCTCTTGGTTTCGGAGTTCGTTCCAGTTGATGCGCAGTCGCACGTTTGAATCAAGAACTGCTTCTAGTTCCACCCATCGTGAATGCCCTTTCCCGCCCTGAAGAATGAGGCGAAAATGTCGGTAGCCCTCCTGGGGTAAAACGCTTGTCCAACATTTAGCAACGGTCCAGCTCATGGTTATGGTGTGGAGATCTTCTTTGAAACGTTGGGACTCTGGCATGTTATTCGTTGTATTTCAGTGGTGTTATTATTGAAAGTGCTTGGATTCGCTTTAGCGTAAAGTGTTGGATTTACTGCGAAGGTGATTGGTCTTGTGATGCTTGTCAGGCCACAAGGCTATGAGCATTCTGCTTGTATTTAGAATCAGCTCAATTGAGTGAATTTAGTCTTCGACAATTTAATGCAGAAGGGGCTGCTCGAATGATTGTATTTTATGAATTTATTTTGAACAGATTGGCTAGAAAGCTTGGCTTCTCGTCTTATCGGTTTTGATAGCTTTTGTATTTGCCGGAATTGTTGTCACTATGATTTCGATCTGTCTTGGCCATGGGCTTTGTTAAGGCTTTTTTATTCGTTTCTGTTGATCCATCTTGGGTCTTTGGCTAATGGTTGTTGTGATGTATTGTCTTACTCTGTTTAATTCTGAACAGTTAACGTATTGATCCCGGTGGCTTTTACCCATGCAGCAATGGCTTCTAGGTTGTTGCGATTAGGAATGCAAAGACATCCACTTCCTGGATTGCAATGGTGTATGCCGAGTCCACTTCGGTCTGTTTTGAATTGTGGCTGCAAATTCAACCAGATGTCTGTTCCCCATGGCTCTGGCTGCCCCAGCACATAATCTCCGATTGGCAGAGCTGCTCCATTTCCTGGGCTCCAACGCCGGTCGGCGGTGGGATTGGTGTTGTATCCGCTGATGGCAGGCCATAGGGCAAGGCGTTTGCTCCCTTTAAATAATTCGACCACCCATTGGCTGTTGCTCATTGTGTCGGTGCTGCGAAGACGCCTGGCTTTGAGTGAAAAATCGTCGTGATTTCCCTGAAGGAGGTCAGCATTTGGACCGGTTTGGCCAGGATCAATTATTTTTGACTGTTGTGCATGGCGTTGTTTGATGTTGTCTGCGCTATT
>NZ_JAKUHK010000160.1:0-4585 GCF_023630655.1 Synechococcus sp. MU1655
GGCTGGGTCGTTGCGGCTGTTGATGGAGAGGCTGCAGAACGGGACCAGCGCTCCACACGGAAGCTTTCGTCATCAGGCCAGCTGTTGTCATCCCCCCCATGGGTGGACTCGGGCTCAGGCACCGGCGCAACGACCTGCCGGCGTGAGATTGCATCGAGAGGACGTTTACGACTTGATATCGCAGTCGAATCCTCCCGCAGTGGCGGTTTTACCGGATCCCGCCAGTCCTCTTCGTCGTCCATCAGCCAATCGATCTTGTCGCCAACCCAGCGGCCCACTGATTCGAGATCCATTGAAGGACGCGCACCTCCGGAAGAACGTCGACCGGGTCGCGTACCAGCAACACCATCGACCAGTTGGCGACCGGTTTCAATCCACTGATCAAATCGCCGATCACCAATGTCCTGATTGCGCTGCCCCTGACTGCGCTGCCGCGGTTGAAAATGTCCATCCATCTTCTGACCTTAACGACGCCGGTGCTGCAGCCAACGCTCTCTTTGCCAACCAATTAACGCGATCGACACCCCACCAGCTTCTAGGACCCAAAGAAACAAATCCATCTCAATCCTGAGCGGGGGCAGGTACATAGCTGAGTAGACAACTCACATGCCAGTGACCGTCATGATGCCGATCACAGCACAACCTGCAAGCCGCTTGCCTGACCCTGCGCCGATAAGGAGTCCGCTGTCCACACATAGGGCAGATGGCAATCCAGCGAGGGGGAGTCTGCTGAACCGGAAAACGATGGCGGATACTCACCTTGAATCGGGTTTGCGAGGCATTAATCGCCTCCATCTGGGCCCGAAAGCAAGGGCCATGACTCTCTCGTTGACCCAACACAAGATCCACCCAGGCGTGGATCATTTCATGACAAAGGGTGCTCTCCGTCGCGCAGCGAGGCAAAGGATCGAGCAAGGGTTTTGAGAGCACAATCTCCCGTCCAAGCGGCGGAGCCACCGCCGTGCCGCGGCGATACAAGCCAGCCGTCTTTCGCATCCGTCCATCACTCCAGCGCAAGGCGACTAGGGGTCCAGTACCCCGCACCAAGCAGCCACCGAAGTGTTCTCGATTGAGCCTGTGAAACAACGGCAGCAGTGGCTCGAGGGGCATGGGGACTGCGAAAAAGCCAAACAGGACGAAAGCCGGCCCAGTCTGCCTCGTTCCTGCATCCAGTCAGTCAGAATCTGCACTCATTCGGATGCACCCGATGGAACTGGGCTTGGTTCGCGAGATCGGTAGTAAGGCATTGCTAGCCGGGGGTGGAGCCTTGCTCCTCTACTGGACTTTCACGGCGGTGAAGCTTGTGCTGAGCGCCCGTGGCATCAATCCGCTGATTAAGCAGTTCTTTACGCAAGTGGCAGCGGGCAGGATCGATGCCGCTTACTTGCTCACCACCAAGAACTATCGCCAGCATGTGAACCGCCAACAGTTCATTCGCTACTTGGCGGGTTTGAAGCTGAACCGCTTCCGCAATCTCAAATCTGGTCGCCCGAGGCTTCAGGAAGGCAACATCATCCTGACGGTGAAGTTGATCGCAGAGGACAAAGAAGAGATGCCTCTGGATTTCACTTTCATCAAGATGGATGATTCTTGGAAGATCGAGCGAATTGTCGCCGTGAACAGCTGAGCACGAGGCGTTGAGCAGCTCGCAGCCGCTGAGATCATCCAGCAGTTCTCAATCGAGAGCGGAAGAATTGCGGCGCCTGCTCAATCGGGCTGCTCACGCTTATTACGTGCTCGACGCTCCGGAGATGGAAGATCCAGTCTATGACCAGCTTTACAGGGAACTTCAAGAGTTAGAGCACCAGGATTCAACATTGGTGAGCCCAGACAGCCCCACCCAGAGGGTGGGTGGGCGTCTAGCGGAAGGATTCAGGAGCGTGAGCCACAGGATTTCCCTGTTCAGCCTCGACAATGCGTTTAACCGAGACGAGCTCCATGGCTGGTATGGCCGATTGCTCAAGGTGCTCGATCGGGCACCAGCAGAAGGATCTACCCCAACAGCCCTGGCGATGGTGGGAGAACTCAAAATCGACGGCAATGCCCTCGCCCTGAGCTACGAAAACGGCGTGCTCGTTCGAGCGGCAACGCGCGGGGATGGCGAACAGGGAGAAGAGATCACCGCCAACGTGCGCACCATCAGCTCCATTCCCTTGCGCTTGCACCTCGAACCGGCACCAGCCTGGGTGGAAGTGCGCGGGGAAGCCTTCATCCCCGACACCACCTTTCATGCGATCAACAACGAACGTCTAAGCCGCGACGAATCTCTCTTTGCCAATCCCCGCAATGCCTGCGCGGGAACGTTGCGCCAACTGGATCCAAGCGTTGTTGCCGCAAGACGGCTGGATTTTTTCGCCTACACACTTCACCTTCCGGACGATTGGCAAGGTCGGCGACCGCTCACGCAATGGGAGGCCCTGCAGTGGCTGGCAGATGCGGGATTCAAGGTGAATCCAAATGCGGGTTTATTGCCAGATCTTCCAGCGGTGGAGCAGTTCTTCGAGACCTGGGACACAGAGAGACGGCAGCTCAATTACGCCACCGACGGTGTGGTGGTGAAGCTCAATGATTTGAGGCTGCAGGATGCCGCAGGCTTCACCCAGAAAGCACCACGCTGGGCAATTGCGCTCAAGTACCCAGCGGAAGAAGCTCCAACCAAAATCCTTAGGATCAGCTGTCAGGTGGGTCGCACGGGAGTGATCACCCCCGTAGCCGAGTTTGAGCCCGTACTGTTGGCCGGCACCAGCGTCAGCCGGGCCAGTCTGCACAACGCCGACAGGCTCCTGGAGCTCGACCTCCACAACGGCGACACCATTGTGGTGCGCAAGGCCGGAGAGATCATCCCTGAAGTGGTGCGGGTGTTGCCGGAACTACGACCAGCGCTGGCCCAACCCGTGGAGCTACCCAAGACCTGTCCAGCCTGCGGATCCACCTTGGTGCGCGAAACCAGCGAATCGGCCACGCGCTGCATCAACAGCAGTTGCCCAGCGATCCTGCGCGGTGCCCTGCGCCACTGGGTCAGCAAGGGAGCCTTGGATGTGGATGGGCTGGGCAGCAAGCTGATTGAACAACTAGTGGATCGAGGCCTCGTCCAGTCGATTGCAGACCTCTATCGCCTCGATATGGCCCTGCTCGGCAGCCTGGAGCGAATGGGAACAAAGAGCGCCGAGAATTTAATTCAAGCTTTGGATGCATCCCGCTCTCAAGGATGGGCCAGACAGCTGTACGGCCTCGGCATCCATCACGTTGGAGACGTCAATGCCAAGGCGATTACCACTACTTTTTCCAACGCAGACGACCTGAATCAAGCGGCTTGTTATGCACCCGAAAGCATCACTGCAATTTTTGGTGTCGGCAAAGAAATTGCCCAAAGTTTGCAGCAGTGGTTTTCCAACCCTGCAAACCAGCGGCTACTCAAAGAGTTGCGCAGCCTCGGATTCAGCCTGTCGCTCAACGAAGAAGAACAAGCGCGCGCTATTACGGCGGCCGCCAACGATCACCTATCTGGTTCCACATTTGTACTGACCGGCACCCTGCCTACACTCACCCGCTCTCAAGCCAAAGAACAAATTGAAGCCTGCGGCGGCAAAGTGTCGGGTTCCGTTAGTAAAAAAACCAGCTATCTCGTGGCAGGCGAAGAGGCTGGAAGCAAACTCACCAAAGCCCAGGAACTGGGAGTCAAAATCCTTGACGAAGAAGCGCTTCACAATCTGCTGAAAAACTCTGCTTAGAGACGCCTCTCAGGCATGCCACGCCCTATTCAGAATCTCCTTGGACGGGAGGACGCATCCCAACAGGCCTTGAATATTCACCAAAACGTTGACGCTCAATTTGCCACCTTTAATCTGTTCAGATCAGCCATTTAAAACGGCCAAAAGAATCCACACCCATGAGAAAAGTAGACTTAAACTTGTCTTCCATGCCCAACAAGGCGTGATGGCACCAATGATCATTGATGAGTTCCATCAAGGGATTACCACGAGAGAAAGAGAGGACTTTGAAGTTGACGATAACAGCGTTAAAACCTGCTTGATTCCAAATCAAACCTTCAAATACAATTTCACCAAAAGCAAACAATCATGAGCTCACCTCAGGCCTTCCGCTGGATCAAAACCGAATGTGGTCGCGCTAAGTACATTGACTTGGCTTCTCGCAAAGGCATTGCGGCAAAGCTTCGCCTGGGATGGTTTGTAGTGATTGCCGCTGCACGTGACCTTCCAGTCCAGGCCCCAGACTGAACCACTTACCTCGCAATCACAACCACTCCCAACAAGTTTGAAGCCCTAGAAGAAGTCACCGAATCAGCGCTTTGAACACTTAAAAAGAGCTATTAAAAACAAAAACTTCTCCCGATCCTATTTTCAATGACACTGGAAGTATCCATCAAATCGATTGTTTTCAAGAGCTATTATTAAAGTTCGATCGTCTCGTCCGTCAAAGCTCGCTTCGCTGCGCGCCCGACCAACCAAACCACTCCAACCGTGGCTAAGACGCCCACCACACGCAGGATCCAGGCCTGTGCTGAGGCTTCTCCAGCGAGCACCTCACCAAAACGAGCTGCATCACCTGCCAGTGCGCCCAACGC
>NZ_JAKUHK010000161.1:0-4584 GCF_023630655.1 Synechococcus sp. MU1655
TTTTCTGCTGACAGCCGTCCGACATACAGCAGAAGCGCTCCGCGGTCGTCGTAACCACCAAGTAAGCGTTGACGTAGTGCGGGGCTACGCAACTCGGGCCGAAACAACTCCGTATCCACGCCCCGCTGCCACAGGGCGGTGTGCTGGATGCCCTTATCGCTGAGCTCTTGCACCATCGCGGTGGAGGTGCAGAGATTTAGGACTGCTTGGTTATGAGCCGCTTTCAGCAGCTCCCACAGCAGGGGTTCGAGCATGCCCATGCCGTAGTACTCGAGATACTTCGGCAGATGTGTGTGGTAGCTGGCGATGAGGGGGATGGATTTGGTCTTGGCGAGCCAGATGCCCCCTAAGCCCAAAACCGCTGGGTTGACCACGTGGATCAGGTCTGGTTGGAAGGCATCGATGGCCTCGGAGACAGCAGGCCGCGGCAAGGCCAGCTTCAACTCTGGGTAGAGCGGCAAGGGCATGGCGGGAACCCCCACCACCTTGGCTCCCATGTAATGACTCGGTGCGCCCTCTGGGCAGAACACCACCACCTCGTCTCCGGCATCCACCAAATGCTTCACCGTTTTGGTGAGCCGGGTCACGATGCCGTCGACTTTGGGGAGGAATGTTTCTGTAAAAAAGGCGATTTTCAAGGGTTCGTCCCGATTAGGAGGCGTTGCCGATGGCTTGGGCCTGCGTCTTGGTCCAGGCTGATGTGCAGAGGATGCGATTCCGGTCGCAGCGATCCGCATAGCGCGTGGCGATTTCCACAACCTCCTTCAACAGGCCGTCATCAAGGGTGGTGGGTTTAAGGCCCAGCTCGATGAAACAGCGGTTGTCCACGATCAGATCGTTTTCAACGGCTTCGTTGCGGGGGTTCGGAAGATTGTTGACCTGAGCACCTGTTAAAGCAGCCACCTTCTTGGCCAATTCGCCCACCTGGTGGCTCTCGGTCATTTGATTGAAGATCTTGACCCGTTCGCCTTTCTCTGGGCGGTTTTCGAGCGCGAGCTGCACACAACGCACCGAGTCACGGATGTGAATGAAGGCGCGGGTTTGACCGCCGGTGCCATGCACGGTGAGTGGATATCCGATCGCTGCTTGCATCAGGAAGCGGTTCAGCACCGTTCCGTAGTCACCGTCGTAATCAAAGCGATTGGTGAGGCGCGGATCACGATCCGTGGCCTCGGTGTTGGTGCCCCAAACAATGCCTTGGTGAAGGTCAGTAATTCGGACCTTGTCGTTCTTGTTGTAGTAGAGGAACAGCAACTGATCGAGCGTCTTGGTCATGTGATAAACGCTGCCAGGACTGGCCGGATGAAGAATTTCCTCTTCAAAACGGCTGCCGTCAGGCTGGGGCACTTCCACCTTCAGGTAGCCCTCAGGAATGGTGGCGCCACGGTGGGAGCCATAGCCATACACACCCATCGTGCCGAGGTGGACCACGTGGATGTCTTGGCCCGATTCCACGATCGCTGCCAGCAGGTTGTGGGTGCCGTTCACGTTGTTGTCAACGGTGTAGCGCTTGGTGGCGCTGCTCTTCATCGAGTAGGGCGCAGCTCGCTGTTCGGCGAAGTGCACGATCGAATCCGGTTTCTCTTCAATGATCAGGTCGAGAAGCCGTTGGTATTCGTGGGCGATGTCCATATGGATGAATCGCATGGGCTTTCCGCCAATGCTTTCCCACACCTTCAGACGTTCTCCGATGCTCACGATCGGCGTCAACGACTCCACTTCAAGGTCGATGTCGATCTTGCGACGGCTGAGGTTGTCCACGATCAAAACATCGTGATCTTGGTCGGCCAAATTCACCGCACAAGGCCAGCCGCAGAAGCCGTCACCACCTAAAACGAGAACTTTCACCCCAAACTCCTGCTGAAGCGAGCAAGCCGCTGATTTCTCGCAAGCTACTACAGGGTTTTCAGCTGACGGCTACGGACAGAGCAATGAGTGAGACAACAAGCACTGCGCCGGTGATGATCAGAAGCCGAGAGCTGTTGCTGAGAGAGGCGCCGTCGCTGATCACTTCCATACGAGGTTCCTTGGCGAAGGCATTGAGGCGACCGCCATCTTCTTCAGTGACCTGCATGGATTGAGCTACAACTGAACGGGACCTTATGGACTGGATCGCTGTTGCGCCCCTGCTCCTTCATGTTCCTTTACGTCCCGAGATGTTTTGTTGCATCGAGGCGGTGAAGGGGTTGATGGGCAGATTGTTCCTTGTTAGCTGTTGATTCGTCCGCTGGTAGGGGAGCTTGGAGAGGCTTCTGGGCGGGTTGGCAATCGGCCAGCCCGCAAGGATTGGCGCCCTGCATGAACGGCGTTGGCCATGGCTTCTGCCATCAGAGGAGGTTGTCCAGAAAGAGCAATGGCGCTGTTGATAAGCACCGCATCCGCGCCCATCTCCATGGCTTGGGCCGCATCACTGGGCACGCCAATCCCCGCATCGACCACCACCGGCACCGTGGCGTTCTCGATGATCAGGCCAATGTTGGCAGCATTGCGCAATCCCTGACCTGATCCGATGGGGGATCCCAGCGGCATCACGGTGGCGCAGCCCACATCTTCTAAGCGCTTGGCCAGCAGTGGGTCGGCATTGATGTAGGGCAGAACTGCGAAGCCCTCCTTCACCAGTATTTCTGCTGCTTCCAATGTTCCAAAGGGGTCGGGCAGCAAATGGCGACTGTCTGGAATGACCTCGAGTTTTACAAAATTGTTGTTGTCCTGACCCGCCAGCTTGGCGAGCTCCCTGCCGAGCCTGGCCACCCGCACGGCCTCTTCCGCGTTGGTGCATCCCGCCGTATTGGGGAGCATCCAGACTTGTGACCAGTCAATCGCTTCCATCAGCCCTGCATGCCCTTCAGCGACGGCCTGAACCCGTCGTACGGCAACTGTGACCATCTCGCAGCCTGAGCGCTGCAGACTGTGCTGCATGGCCTCCAAGCTCGGGTATTTGCCCGTCCCGGTGATCAGTCTGCTGCTGAAAGTACGTCCTCCAATTTGGAGTGCATCGTCTTGAGAGTGGGTCGGATTCATAGTGGTCAGTTGCGGTTTGGTTGGAGAACCGGATCGTGATGGGGTCCAAGCAGGCCGCAACCGCTCTACCCTGCGCAAATCATCTATTGCTTGCATGCCCGTTCCTCCCGTCATGGACGTACCGGTTGAGATTCAGGCACCGTTTGAGTCTTCCCAATCGTTTGATAGTTCACAACTAGCTATACCTCTCGAACTTGAGGGATCTGTTGAGAGTTTTGATCCTGTTGCCCGCGCTGCTGATCTCGCTGCAACCCTGCCACGCCAGTGGTGCGGAAATTACACCTCGTTCACGTCAAATTCCACCGTGGATGTGGAATTGACCTTGACCCGTTTGAGGCCAATGGGCCAGATGGTGGACTTGCGCGGTGAAATGCGCATCGGCTCGATTTCAACGCCTGTTCAGGGCAATCTCAATGCCAAATCGGATCAGCTTGACCTTCTGCCCTTATCTCCTGAGCTCACCGATGACTTGGAAATTGGCGGGAGATTTTTAGGATTACAGGACTTTTCATTGGCTGGATGGGTGGCTCCAAGGCTGACGAATCCCGGTGGGCGTCTTGACCTTTCAGGAAGCTGCGCTGTTTCAGAATCCGCGCCCATCAGGGCCCTTTGGTGAGGCTTGACTCGAATTTTTGACCTTTGAAGCTGCACGTTCCAAGCGTTTTAACCGCTTGCGTGCAGTTTTGTTTTTAGGGTCAATATCGAGTGCTTGGCGATAAAGGGCACAAGCTTTCTCGTTTTCTAATAAGCGCTCTTGCGCAAAAGCAAGATTATTGATTGCTACTGGGTAATTCTCTTTAGCGCGAAGAGCTGATTTGTAGTGGCGTACGGCAGTCGTAAAATCTTTTTCCGCTGCTAACGCGTAGCCCAGGGCATTCTCAATGAGCGCCCGTGCTTCATCGGGCTCGTCGTTGAGCTTTTTGACCGCTTGGCGCAGGGTCACAATCGCCTGCGGGTACAAACGCTTGCGCAATTGAACCGATGCCAGCTCATACAAAGCACCTGCGTCTTTAGAGGACGCGACCTTGTCTTGCTCCATCTTGAGCAAACTTTGTTCGTCGCGACGAACACGTAAAAATTGGCGACCGACAACCACAGCGACGATCGCCAAGAGGCCGATCAGGCCCAACAAATAGGTCTGAGGCAGCAAGGAATTCATGTCAGACCCAAGAAACGTCCCAATGGGGACTGATCATTAACCCTGAGTGGCATTCACAACGTTGGCGAAACTCGCAGGATCGACAACAGCCATTTGGGCCAACATTTTGCGGTTGATCCGCACATCAGCTTTCTTGAGACCACCGATCAAGCGGCTATAGCTCACGCCATTCAACCGTGCAGCAGCGTTGATCCGTGCAATCCAAAGACGGCGGAAATCACGCTTGCGACGACGACGGTCGCGGTAGGCATTACAAAGCGCCTTCATGACGCGTTGGTTTGCGGTACGGAAGAGTGTTCCGTTGCTGCCGCGGAAACCACGGGCTAAGCGGAGAATTTTATTGCGGCGTTTACGGGCAACATTGCCTCTCTTGACGCGAGCCATGAATCAGATTTGGAGAAGTT
>NZ_JAKUHK010000162.1:0-4584 GCF_023630655.1 Synechococcus sp. MU1655
TTTTGTTGATTTCAGCTTTTGTTGTGATTCCTGCTTGTGCAGGTCGACTGCTTAGTCGAAGTTTTCCTATTTATGTGATCATCTCATCTGCCATTGGTGGTGGGTGCGCATTGCTAGGACTTTTGTTTTCAGGCTTGTCAAATCTTCCTTCAGGGCCTTCAGTCGTGATGGTTCAGTTTCTAGGGTTTTTGCTTGCGATGTTACTTAATAGCCGAACACGTTCCAAGCTTGAACCCATTTGAGGTTTGTTCGTTATTTGGTTTTTAATTGCTTTGAAGGGGGCTCCCAGATCTGGTTGGATCAACTCTGATCTGTTTTGAATCCGATTGAGCACTCGGCCGGTATGGATAGGCAGTGATTCAACTCTCACTTTGAAACAACGTGCTCTGGTCATCACACTGCTGGGGGCTGCCTTTGTTCCTCTCGCGGCAACTCTGGCCCCACTCCCAGAAACACCTGTGGCACTTTCGCTCTTAAAACCAGCAAAAGCAGCAAGTCCCCTCGCCACCTCTCTCCAGGAAAAACCGGTGATGGTTGAGGTTTATGCAACCTGGTGCAGCGCTTGCCAGAAAATTAAGCCGGTCATGAACTCCCTACGCCAACAAGAAGGCAACTCAGTGCATTGGGTGAGATTCGATGTCTCTAATTCCACCGCTGCTCAGTCTTCTGCTGCACGAGCAGAGAAACTCGGCTTAGGGCAATTCTTTATGCGCAATAGGAGTCAAACCAGTCTGGTCAGCATCTTCAATCCAGAAACCGGCGAAGCAGTTAAAACGTTTCGTGCGCAGACCAAGCTTGATCCTTATCTCCAGGCCATCAAGAAAACTCGCTTCATGCTTGGTCGCTGAAGGGACATGGCAACTTCCACTAGACATCTCTTGACATCACGCCGCGCTCAGTTCTTGGTTCTCGCCTTGATCGCAGCGGTTGTTGTCATTTCTGCAGGGCAGCTTGAGTCAGCCGTTCTGTCAATCAGTCAGAGCTATGCAGATTGGCTCACACGTTGGACTGGGCAAAATGCCTGGGCTGTATTCGGGTTGCCAGCACTGGCCTTCGGAGGCGGACTGATTGCCAGCGTGTCTCCTTGTGTGCTTGCGTTGCTTCCCGTACAGCTCTCTTATCTGGGGGCTCAAAAGCAGCAACGCCCGAACCCTCTCAAGGTGATCCAGTACAGCCTTGGCGTGGTGACGGCCTACAGCATTCTTGGCTTGTTCACATCCTTGGCAGGAGCACTGATCATTGATCACCGAGGTGGATTGTTCGTCACTGCAGGTGTCATCGTGATTGCCATGGCTTTGCAGTTGAAAGGTTGGGGCCCCCGGTTCCCCTGGCATCGCCTCAATGCTGGAGGCATTGCAGCGCCGAGATGGATCCACAGGGTTGTGGCAGGCCCTTTCTTGATTGGATTCACCTTCGCTTTGGTCACATCTCCCTGTGCAAGCCCGGTGCTTGCCGCCGTACTCAGTGCAGCTGCAGCCACAAGCACGCCACCGTTGGCAGTTCTATCAATGGTTTTGTATTCCATTGGATACAGCATGGTGATCTTGCTAGCAGGATTAGGTGTTGAACTCGGTGGTCTGCGCCGCGCCCTGCTCAAACGTGGGGAGCAGATCACGGGAATTAGTGCCATGGTTCTGCTGACATTTGGTGGGATCTACCTCTGGACTGGGGTCCAGGATCTGGTGCTGCAGGGTCACACGTGAGCTCTCATGAAGCCATCAGTCCTGAGGAGCTAGCCCTCCTCTACGACGAACATTCAGCTGCTGTGCATCGGCTCGCCTTCAGCCTTCTCTCACAGCGACAGGAGGCTGAAGATCTCACTCACGATGTTTTCGTACGCTTACAACGTGGGGGCTTCGATTCGAATCGTGGGGAAATCCGTCAGTACCTTTTGCTCCTGACCCGATCAATGGGCCTCAACAGAATTAACAAACATCGCAATCGCCGACGAATTCTCGAACGATTTCGTCCAGCTCACTGTCAGCAGGATCCAATTGATCTCCAGGCCGTTGATTCCCGATTCCAACTTGAACGGGCCCTGGCTCAGCTCTCATCGCGTGAACAACAGATCCTGGCCATGAATTATCACCAAGACATCAGTCAAAGCAACATTGCAGCATCGCTACAACTGCCACTGGGAACCGTCAAGACGATCAGTCGTCGGGCATTGCTCAAACTCCGTCATGCACTTTCATCACAAGAGGGAAACTAACAATGACTTCGCGTTCTCAAATCCACGATGAATTCAGCAAACGGGATGAACTGTTAGCCGGGAAGGTGCTGGGCAACCTCAGTCCCGAAGAGGAAACAGCTTTGGCGACTGAACCATGTTCTCAAGAAGAGCAAACTCTTCTTGAGAACCTGCAAACAACCCACAGCCGAATTGAGAATCATTCTGCACCGCCACTTTCTGATGCAGTCAGAGAGAGAGTTCTGAATTCGTCGATTAAAAAAAGCACCTCCAACCCCCAGAACTGGTTGATTGGAGCCTTACTTCTGATCCTCGCGATAACTGGCGTTGAGCTTTATCAATCCAAACTGCAGATCGCTTCTGTGAGAAGAGAAACGTCCCCCATCTCTCTTCACCCTGGTGATCAAAGGGTGGAGCTGCATGCCACGACACTAGGAAAGATGCAAAGCGCACATGGTGAGGTTCTCATTCGTCCTGGACAGGCAAGCAACCTCCTCACCTTGAATCGACTGCCGCAGGCTCCTGAAGGAAGGCTTTACCGCCTCTGGGCTGTGACGCCAGACGGGGTTAAAGGCTGCGTTCACTTTCTGCCGGATCAGGCAGGCAATGTGGTTATGACCATTCCACCGCAACCCACCGGATCAGCAACAAAACTGCTCATCAGCCTCGACCCCCTTTCATCTCGTGAAAAGTCGGATGCTCAACCAGAAGAACTCGTGCTGACCGGCGCCATCTAAAAATTTCGATGAATCATCATCAACCCCAGTCGCACAACAATCAGCTCGAAGTCCTGTGTGGCTTCACCGACCACGAAGGCAAGTGTTGCTAGCCCGGGTTGATTCCGCTTGTAGCCAATGATTCCAATGGCAGCGTCTACGAGTCGTCATCCAGCTCATGCCCAGCCTTGCTCACGTTCAAACCGCACCAGCTGCATGATCGTGAGCAGCCCAACACCAAGGCCATTCTCAAAAAGAAGCCTCAGTTCATCGCGATCGAATCTTTGTCTCGATACCGAATAGCGACCTATCTCATGGCCTATCGCTAAGACCACGATCAGACTCACCAAGTGATCCTCATGTCGGCTTGATGACTCCTTCTGTCGTGACTTATGCCTTGGATCGTTTAGCAGATCTCGGTATCGGCCATGTGTTTGGTGTACCGGGTGACTATGCCTTTCCAATCAATGATGCGGTGGAGGTGCATCGCCGCCTGAGCTGGGTGCCCTCAGCCAATGAGCTGAATGCGGCTTACGCCGCTGATGGTTATGCCCGCCGCCGAGGCGCTGCCATCGTCTGCACCACCTATGGAGTGGGCGAACTGAGTGCTCTGAATGGCCTGATGGGATCAATGGCTGAACGTCTACCCGTGTTTCATCTGGTAGGCACTCCCAGTCTTCGGATCGTGCGACAAGGGCTCATCTGTCATCACACCCTCGGCGATCGAAACTATGACCGCTTTGAGGCCATCTCTGCTTCTGCAAGTTGTGTCAGCGCCAGGCTCACGCCCGAAAACGCCGTCATCGAATTGGAGCGGGTGATTGATAAAGCTCTCGAGGAATCCAGGCCTGCGTATCTCACCTTTCCGATGGATCTGGCTCTCATGCCGATCACTGGTACGCCGATCCAGGGTTCTCCTCTTGGTGTAATCGATCAACACGACAGTGTTGCAGCGGAACTTGAGGCTGTCCTTGATCTCCTGGAGGCACGCATTGCCTCAGCTTCACGTCCAGTTGTGCTCCCCACCATCACCCTGAAGCGTTTCGGTCTAGTGAATGCATTCGAGGAATTTCTCAAGGCCTCCGGTCTGGCTTATGCCACGACCCCCATGGACAAGGCACTACTCAGTGAGCAACACCCCGCTTTCCTCGGGATGTACAACGGCGGTCGGTCAACCCCAGCTGCCCTGCAAAGCGTGGTGGAAGATGCCGATCTGCTGGTCGATCTAGGGGGGCTTGTTTTGGAGGACCTGAACACTGGCCTCTGGAGTGGGTCACTCGATCCCAACCGGATCGTTGCTTTGCATGCCGATTGGGTCCAAGCCGGACATCAGGTGTTCACGAGTGTCAGCATCAGTGATGTCTTGGCAGGACTAACGAGACGCTTTCAGTCCTCGTCGAACCGTCTCTCTTACTGGGGAGAGCATCGACCCGTACAGCCCGCTCCCATGCTTCCCCGTGTTGGAGCGCCAGATCAACCCACCGATTCAGCAAGCTTTTACCCCCGCTTGCAGCAATTCCTGCGCCCCAACGACCTGTTGTTATCCGAGACCGGCACATGCCTGTTGAAACTCAACGCCATCCGGCTACCGGACGGCGTGACAATGGAAAGTCAAACCCTCTGGGGATCGATCGGATGGGGCACACCGGCAGCTCTTGGATGCGCTTTAGCTGAACC
>NZ_JAKUHK010000163.1:0-4537 GCF_023630655.1 Synechococcus sp. MU1655
GCATGAAAGATTATATTATCAGCCTTATTACAGACAATGCATCAATTCAAGAGCTGGAGCCATGAATCAGCTCAAAAAGACCTCCAAAAAAACTTATTTATCAATCAAAGCAATGCAGAAGACCAGGCTTTTTTCCCTCGGCATCATGCTTATCTTTTTAACTCCGCTTTCATCCCTTTCTCAAATGAAAACGTACAGTAGCACCAATATGTCAGGGCAAAATAGAGTTTCTAATGGTAGAGAGATTACAACCAGCAAAACTAATAGGATAATGGAAATGGATGCTCAAATGGATAATCAGATAAGAACTTTTGAAGTCACTGGCGATGGAATTGAAGGCCCAGTTAATGAATTGGCGATACAAAATCTTGAACAAGAACATAATGGAGATCCATCATTAAAGCAAAGCCTTAATCGAGGTATGACAGAAAACGGTGATACCGTTGGCACAGCCAACAGCGAAATCATGTCCGAAGATACATTTTCTATTACAGCAACAATGAATATTCTACAAGAAAACTTTGAAATGTTCGAGCGAAAAAAAGAACAAGTAATCACTGAGCGAAAGAGTGCATTCAGCGCTACTGTCAACTCTTCATCATTCTCCACCGAGGCTGGCTTCAGCAGTAAATTTTGACAATTAATCTATCGTTTATATTAGCCAGCTTAATTCTTACCATTCTCAGCAGCAAGAACATATTTATAGCCCATAAATTTCCTTGATCGCCTTCTCATCCCTAGCGCAAATTTCACCCCTCTTTTGCTTAAGAGTTTGAGTCAGCAATCCATTTTCTATGGTAAAAGATTCAACGAAAGCTACGCCGCACAACCTTTCATCTGACCTTGAGCCCAAACGTGACTGAAGGTCACGATTAAACTCCTTTTTCAAAAGATCTAACAGCTTTACTTTGCTACTGCCTACAAGTAATGAATCAACATCTTCAAAACCTTTGTTTTTAGCAAATTGCGACAAGCCATCTTGACTCGGAACAATCAAAGCACCGAGTTGTTTCTCGTCTTGACCGACAAGTAAGACTTGTTCAACCACTGGATTCATCAGCAGATGAGCTTCCAGAGGCCCTGGCTCAATATTTTCACCGCTGCTTAAAACAATGGTGTCTTTCGCTCTGCCCGTTAACACCACAGAGCCATCTGGAAGAAGCATTCCCAAATCACCGGTGTCGAACCATCCATCAACATCCAGAACTTTTGCAGTGGCTTCAGGTTTCCCCAAGTATCCCTGCATGACCTGAGGTCCACGCACAAGCACCAAGCCACGTTCTCTAAAACTGAGAGGAGCTCGGGATTCAGGATCCACAATCCTGAATTCAGTCTGAGGCATTGGCTGCCCTGAACTTCCACGAATGTTGCGCCATGGACGCCGGCAGCTCACAACCGGACTGGTTTCGGTGAGGCCATAGCCCACTAGCAACTCGATCCCCACCGCCTCAAAGAAGGAATCCACATGAGGTGCGATCGCTCCTCCTCCATTGATGGGGAAGCGCAGCTGTCCCCCACTGAGTTGCAACCTCAGCTTTGGCCAGATCAGCTTGGACGCCAGGGCATGGGCGGGCCAGCGCCCGGCGGATTTCAGGCCTGCCATCAAGCGCTGACGGCGACCCAAGGGCATCAACATCAGGTTGCGACGCTGACGCCTTGCCAAGCAATAGGCACTGCTATTCGCGAGTGCCGCGCGCAAAAAGCTCTGCCTGGATGCAGGGAATGTTTTCAGGACATCTTCAAACCCGGCTTGCACCGCCTCCCATAGGCGCGGCACCGTGACCATCACCACAGGCTTCACCCTGGGCAAATCACGTTTGAGCTGTTTAATCGTGGTGTAACTCTGCGAACAGGCGCAGGAGAAGAAGTAATACTCCGCACTACGTTCATAGGCATGCCAGATCGGCAACACGCTGAGCACGGGTGCGCCAGGTTCTGGCCGAGCAACGCAACTCAAGCTGCGCATCTGATGCAGCAGGTTGGCGTGGCTGAGGGGAACGCCCTTCGGCTGACCGGTGGTGCCTGAGGTGTAAAGGATGGTGGCTGTGGTACTAGCAGCGCTGGCCGCATCTCGACCAAGATCTGGATCCGGAGCCTGTTGCTCGGCGCCAGCCGCCAAAAGATCAGACCAAGAGATCACGTCTGGATCCACAGCATCACCCTCAAGCTGCAGGACAAAGCGCAGCTGGCTGCGCAGCTGCGCAGGCAATTGGAGCCGTTGCCAAAGGTCCGCGTTTTGAACCACCAGGGCCACGGCCTTGGCATCTTCAAGGATGTAACGCAGCTCCTCGACGGGGGCTGAGGAGCCACGCACCGCATCGGCCGCACCGGTGCGCATCAAACCTTGATCTGCCATCAGCCAGCGGGGACTGTTTTCTGCAAACAGTCCCACCACATCGCCTTCACCAATCCCCAAGGAACGGAACCCTGCAGCCGCTGTCGTGATCCGTTGCGACAACTCCTGATAGGTGAAATGCTCCGGATGAGCCGCATGGGGAGCATCCACAGCCATGAGAGCACCATGACGTTGCTCAAGCCAGGGCCAGAGCTGATCCACTCTCCCCAGACCTTGCACATGCTGCTGACGGGCGAGTGATTTCAACTCCCAAGGCGTTGGTCGCCAGCTGGCCTGTGCACACGAACCCACAACGTTGTTTTCAGCTTGCGCCTAGGAGTACCACCCAGAATCAAGACCAGCAAGGTCGCACCAGCTGATTGACAGGCGCTGGGCCAGTGCATCCCGCAGGAGTGGCTGCACAACCGCAGGCGTGATCCCAGGAATCCAGCGCTGCAAACGATCCACAGGACGATCAGAAATTCCACATGGCACAACATGCGCAAACCCGTCCATGGCGCACGACACGTTGAGAGCAAGGCCGTGCTGAGTGATCCAACGACGACATCCCACCCCGATGGCCGCCACTTTTCGCCCCTCCAGCCAAACCCCCGTCAGGCCTGGGATGCGTTGGCCCTTCAAATCCAATGCCGCCAACACATCGATCACCACCTGTTCGAGCTGGCGCATGTACCAATGAAGGTCTGGTTCACGCCGGCGAAGGTCCAACACCGGATAGGCCACCAACTGCCCGGGGGCGTGGTGGGTGACCTCCCCTCCCCGGTCGATGCGATGCAGGGGAGCTGGCGCATTCTCGGGATCAAAGCGCAAGTGATCTTCCGTCGCTCCGCGACCAAGGGTGAAGCAAGACGGATGCTGAAGAAGCCAAACCGCTTCCCTGTCTGAGCCGTCCTCAGCCAGTAAGCACTTCTGCCATCCCCGTTGCCACTCCCAGGCCTGAGAGAACGGCACAGGTGCAACCGGCTCAAAAAGAAATGCCGCAGACCGCTTTCCTGGGTCTGAGGCAGTTAGTAAGTTGCCGGTAGAACCAGGCAAAGGGGAACGCCATGAAGCTTCTGATCCATGGTCGCAATTTGGATGTGACGCCCGCACTCCGGGAATACACCGAAACAAAACTGGAACGGGCCATCCACCACTTCGACGACCTCGTTAAGGAAGCGGATGTGCATCTGTCAGTTGCACGCAACCCAAGGGTTCCGCAACAAACCGCCGAAGTCACGGTGTTCGCCAATGGCACGGTGATTCGCGCCCAAGAGAGAAGCGAAAACCTTTACGCCAGCATCGATCTGGTCGCAAGCAAACTGGCGCGCCAACTGCGACGGTTCAAGGAACGCCACAGCGACCATGGCCATCGGACCACCCCAACAGCAGCGAATGACGTCCTCCTGACGGAACGGCCCACAGAAGACTCCCTGCTCGAAGGCAAAGAAGCGCAGCTCCCCAGCCCGGGCGTTCGGCGCAAATATTTCGCCATGCCAGCGATGAGCCTCGAAGAGGCACGCCATCAACTGGAACTGATCGACCACGACTTCTATCTGTTTCGAGACAAAGAAAGCGGTGAACTTCAGGTGATTTATCACCGCAATCACGGTGGCTTTGGCGTGATCCAAGCGCGGAACTAAAGGCAGTGCTTGCCCCACAACGATGACCGCGTCGCCGCGTCGGCGGGAGCTTCCGGAGCTCCCGCCCTTAATCCATCAAGCCGTCTTAGATCCTTTGTTGGAAGAGGAGGCCCTGCACAACCTCTGTGATGCGGGCAGGCTGCTCGGATTCGGGGGGCTTTCCACCAGCCTCTGCCACCTAGAGGCGGTTCGAAACCGCATCGGACCAAGCGGTCGTCTTCGCTTGTTTGCCGTGGTGGACTTCCCCTTCGGAACCATTCCAGCAGAGCTCAAACGGGCGCAAGCGGAATGGGCCGCAGCCCGCGGGGCTGATGCCCTCGATGTGGTGCCCAATCTCGCTGCCATCACCGCGGGGCGGTCGGAAACCTATGCAGAAGAACTCGCGCAGATCTGCGATCTCGGCCTACCCGTGACGGTGATTTTGGATGTGAACCGCTTGCAGCCAGCGGGCCTGAGCTTGGCCGTAGAAGCCGCCATCGATGCCGGTGCTGCGTGCTTGCAAGCCGGCAACGGATTTGGACCCGCCACCACTCCGGTGCAGGTGCGCAAGCTCAAAGAG
>NZ_JAKUHK010000164.1:0-4456 GCF_023630655.1 Synechococcus sp. MU1655
CAACGACGCCACCGTGGCCGTCCTGCAAGCCAATGGCTTTGAAGTGGTGATTCCAGCTGATCAAGGCTGCTGCGGAGCGGTGAGCCATCACCAAGGCCAACTCCAACAAACCCAGGAACTTGCAAGCGCGTTGGTACAGAGTTTCCGCGATGAAACCCTGGATGCCGTGCTGGTGGCCGCCTCCGGTTGCGGGCACACCATGAAGGCCTATGGGGAGCTGCTCGATGGCGAGGACAACTTCAGTGCGCCGGTGCTGGACGTGCACGAATTCCTGGCGAACCGGGGGCTGTCCGAATCGTTTCGGCAAGCTCTCACACCGCTGCCCTGCACGGTGGCTTACCACGATGCCTGCCACATGATCCATGGCCAGGGGATTGCGGCCCAGCCCAGGGACTTGCTGCGTGCCATTCCCGAACTTCAGTTGAAAGAAGCCACAGAAGCCGGCGTGTGTTGCGGGAGTGCCGGCATCTACAACCTGGTGCAACCGGACGAAGCCGCCGCACTCGGCCAACTGAAAGCGAACGACCTCACAAGCACTGGGGCAGAGGTCATCGCTAGCGCGAACATCGGTTGCAGCCTTCAACTGAGGAGCCATCTCCGCTCAGAAGGTCCGGACGTCTGCCATCCCATGGAGCTACTCGCCCGCTCTGCCAGGCTCAGCCCAGCGCCCGCTCCAACGACTGGCGGCCAAGACAGCTCCGTCCCCCCCTCGCAGCACCATCCATGAATTCCTTTCTGGCCTCGTCGCGACCTTCCCATTTCGGGCTCTACGTGCATGATCTAGAGCTCATGGAAGATTTCTACGTCAAAAAGTTGGGATTTTGCATCACAGACTCCTGGGAGTTCCAAGGATCAAGAATGCTTTTTTTAAGCAAAGATCCCAAGGAACATCATCAAATTGTTTTGGCCACAGGGCGGCAAATGAAAACGCCGAGTCAGTTCAATCAAATCTCGTTCGAAGTCTCCAGCTTGCAAGATTTGCATGAGAACTTCTCAGCCATTCAGGACATCGCTCCAGGCGAAGTTGTAGCCATGAACCATGGTGGAAGCTGGTCAGTTTATTTCTCCGACCCAGAAAGCAATCCCATTGAATTTTTCGCCTATACCCAAACGTATGCACCACCGATTGCCACGATTCCGATGGACATGGAACAACCATTCCAAACATTAATGGCGGAAACAGATGCTCTCGTTCACCAGTTCCCCGAATCTGAAAGCTGGCAGAAATGGCGAGAGCGATTTAGCAAAACCATGGCCGATTAAGCCTCTCCAGCAAACATCTGCCACGTCTCTTTCAAGCTGTGTTCCGTTCCTAGATTTCCAGGAAATGTAATCACAGGCAACGCACGCATTGGCTCCGTCATATCAGTTGCTGTTTCGATCGCACGCACCAGCGACAACCCTGGCGAGAGTTGCCCCTCCAGTTGAACAGCCTCGAGGCCAAGCCCCTCCGCCAATAGGGTTCCCGTGGTGATGCCTCCTTTGCTGATCAAATAACCAAGCCGCGGAGCCAAGCCGGCCAGCAAACGGGCCATCAGGGATGCCAACTCCATCCCAAAGCGCAACCGCCGCACCAATGCCGCCGCACCAACTCCGAACAGCAACTCACCACGACTGGAAAACAGCACAGGCGTGAGCCCTTCCTCCAGCGCCTGCTCCAGCTGCGATCGCCATTCAGCCTCCAGGTCCGGCAGAAGCAGATCTGGAGATCCCCCCTCCAGCACCCGGGCGATGCGAGCCACCGGCAGCTCAATCCCGCGGCATCGCTCGTTGGCCAGCAGAGATTTCAACTGTTGATCCGCCAAAGAAACATGGGATCCCACCACCACCAAACCAGGCAGCGGCTGTCCGTGAAGATCACGGCGGCGCAAACTCACCAGGCCATGGGCATCAAGGGGCTGAGGTCCCAAGGGAGATGATCCTGAATCCACCAGGCCATTCAGAAGGCTTGCGGCTGAACGGAATAGGAAACGCTTTCGCCCCTGAAGCCTCCGGATCGCGACTCCCAAGGCCCGCAGCTGCTCGGGACGGGTCGCATCGACGACAACCGATCGATTGGCTTCTAAGGTCTCAAGGCAAGTCAAGAGGTCTGCAGATCGCTCTGACTCCAGCAACTCCAGCGGGATCCGCAGCACTGAGTTGGCAGCGATCTGGCCAGCGCTCTTCTCCTCAAGCCACTCCGCCAAATCACTGGTGCCGTAACCAAAGAGGCGATCACGGGCAAACGCCGTGGTGTGCACCGGCTCTCCGTGAAGACGATGCACACCATTCAGGGTGGTGCGCCCCCCCTCAAAGAATGCAGGCACATGCAAGGTGGCATCCACCGCACCGAAGTGCCCCTCCCAGGCCTGCACCAGCACCTGGGGTTCGAGCACGCCGTGCCCGCGCAGGGTGGAATCACCGCGGCTGACGAGCAACAGTTCATGCTCCTGAAGGCCTTCAGCCGCCATGGCCAGCACCAGGGCCTCCACAATCTCGCGATTGCGGGATGCCGCGGCCTCAGGCGTGAGCGCCCGCGTGTTGGCCAACACAAACACCAAGGGGGAAGGGTGCCTCAACCCCCGACGTAAGGCCGCTTCATCCCAACGCAGCAGCAATGGGCAGCTGTGCACCGTCTGAGAACCGGTGGGGTCATCGTCGATTACGACAATCTTCATGGCACGATCGGTTGGTGTATTGATCTGGCCTGTTCACTCACGTGCCTGAACAAGGGTTGTCCTCCACAGCGGTACTAGCACCCAATTCTGTTGAGGAGCTTGGCCAACTCATTGCCGCCCTGCATGCGGACGGGAAGCCCTGCGTGCCTGCCGGCATGGGCAGCCGTTTGCACTGGGGCCCTCCTCTCGCAGCTGATTCGGGGCCGGTGGTGAGCATGCGCCACCTGTCTCGGATCGAGGACCATGCGGTGGATGACCTCACGATCACCGTGGATGCGGGCATGCCCCTGGCCGACCTGCAGACGGCCCTTGCAGAGCATCAGCAATGGCTACCGCTCAACTGGCCGTGGGGTAGCAACCTGGCCTCGCCTCAATCAGCGGGTTCAATCGGCGGGCTCGTGGCACGGGGTCTATCGGGTGGGCTCCGCCAACGTCACTTAGGCGTGCGCGACCAGATCATTGGCATCAGCTTGATGCGCAGCGATGGAGTGAGCGCCCGTGCCGGTGGCCGGGTGGTGAAAAACGTGGCGGGCTATGACCTGATGCGCCTGCTCTGCGGCAGCTGGGGCAGCCTCGCTCTGATTACCGGGCTCACCTTGCGCGTGCAACCGATTCGTGAACCGCGCGGACAGCTTGTTCTGGAGGGTGAGCTCAACCAGCTCGAAGCCTTCCGAGCCGAGGTGGTGGGCAGCAGCTTCACACCCGAGTGGATCGATTGGGAGCTCCGCCCGGACCAGGGGCCAAGGATCCTGATGGGCGTGGCCAGCATCAGTGATGGTGCGGTCGTTGACCAGCTCAACCGGCTCGAGACGCTCGCGGCCGAGCAGGGGGTCAGCAGCGAACGCATGCCGTGGGAGAGCCCGATCCCTGAAGGCTCTGCCACTAGCGAAGATCCACCCTGGCTGCTGCGCCTTTGTCTCCCCCCCGCAGAGCTCCAGCACTTGTTCAGCTCGCGCGAATGCACTGGGCTTTCTGGGTGGCATTGGCGGCTCGCCGCTGGAGCCGGCAGCGGAGAGGCCTGGCAAGTCAGCGGTTCTCCCACACCGGAATATCGAGTCGAAGCACTGAGGCGACGGGTGATCGCATTAGGGGGGCAGCTCAGCGTGCTGATCCAACCAGGTGCCCAGCCAGGAGCACTACCGGCCTGGCTGGATGCCCCATCCCGCCCCCTGATTGAAGCCGTGAAGCATCAGTTTGATCCGAAACAACAGCTCTGCAGAGGACGCCTGCCTGGAGTGGCAGCACCTGTCAACTCAGCGCATAGCGGCAACTGAGCTGAAGGCTCTCTCCAGCGGCGAGCTCCAGCTTGCCGTCTCCAGTAATCAGCGACTGCCGCGGTCCTGTCCAGGGCTCGAGACACACCATCGGGCGAGGAGGTTCGGTCCACACCACTGTGAGATCCATGGGCGCTTGATGCTGAAGCTGTAAGCGCGTGCCCGCAGCCTCATCCACCAGGGTGACCGGTCCAGCAGGGCGGGTGAGAAAGTCCACGCCCTCTGGCAATCGGCTCAACTGATCCCCGGTTTCAGCCTCTGCCATCACGAGGTGGTTGAGGCATTGGGGTGCCAAGCCTTCAAGGCTCGTGCGACTGAGGTCCGTCACATTGAAATAGGGATGGAGACCAAAACTGAACGGCATCAACTCGCCGCCCTCATTGGCATTCGCAATCGTGGTGGTGATCTCCAACGCATCACTCACAGGACGCACCGCCATCTCCAGGCGAAAGCGGAACGGATAGTGCGCAAGGGTCTCGTCCGTGTCCGTCAACCACAAGCGCACGCCGCTCTGGTCGTCGAGGA
>NZ_JAKUHK010000165.1:0-4420 GCF_023630655.1 Synechococcus sp. MU1655
ATTGAGGAATGTAAAGAAGCTTACGTGTGTCTGTGTCGCTCTGCTCGAGATCTGCATTTCGTGTTACATCCGCGCTTGGCCCCATAGGCTGAGTCCATCTGCAACACGTTCATGAGCGACATCCAGACCGGTTCGATACCCGTTGTGGTGACCGGTGCGCTGGGTCGAATGGGTGCTGAGGTGATTCGAGCAGTTCAAATGGCTCCCGATTGCCATCTGGTGGGTGCAGTGGACAACACACCCGGTAAAGAGGGACAGGACGTGGGCGAATTATTGGGGCTTCAGTCCCTGGAGGTGGCCGTTACTGCGGATCTCGAAGGCTGCTTGTGTTCTGCGAGTCAGGCCGTCCGAGATGCCGGGCCTGGGAAAGGAGCCGTCATGGTGGATTTCACCCACCCCTCTGTGGTCTATGCCAACACCAGGGCAGCGATCGCCTATGGCGTGCATCCTGTGATCGGGACCACGGGGTTGTCACCCGCCCAACTTGATGATCTCCAATCGTTTTCCGACAAGGCATCCATTGGTGGAGCTGTGATTCCTAACTTCTCTGTGGGAATGGTGTTGCTTCAGCAGGCTGCTGCCGCTGCTGCCCGGTTTTATGACCATGCCGAATTGACTGAGCTCCATCACAACCGCAAGGCTGATGCTCCTAGCGGAACCTGCATCAAAACAGCCGAACTCATGGAAGAGCTAGGCAAACAATTTAATGAACCAGAAGTGGATGAGCATGAATCTCTTGCTGGAAGCCGCGGTGGGCAGCGTCCGAGTGGATTGCGGTTGCATTCTTTGCGTTTGCCTGGACTAGTGGCTCATCAAGAAGTGATGTTTGGCTCTCCAGGTGAGACCTACACCCTGCGGCACGACACGATTGATCGGGCCGCATACATGCCAGGTGTCTTGCTTTGCATCCGTAAAGTGCGACAACTACAGGCGCTGGTTTATGGCCTCGAGCGTCTTCTTTAGGGGTTGGCAGGATGTTGATTCCGCTTCGTCCCGGTGAGTTGCATCGGTTGATACCCGCTGTTGCCACTGGTCAACAATTCAAAGCTGCCCTTGGCAATCCCCGAAAAGTTCTCCAGCGTGTGTTGATTGCCACGATTGGGGGAGTGATCACTCTGTTAATCAGTCAAAGCCAGTTATCCAGTCGATGGGGCTCGATCTTGTTAATGATCGGCGTTGTGTTTTTGCTCTATGTCCTTTGGGGGCCCATCTTAGAAGCCGGTCGAAAAAATGCAGTTTTACGCCGCTATCCCTCGGCTGCTCTTTTTGAGGGGGAGATTGTTAAGGCCTATCGGCAGGAGCGAGTCGAAAATCAACGGGAGCAGGCTGATGCTCGCGGCCAGCTCGAATTGATTGAAAACCGAAGGACGTGGATGGTGTTGGAGCTCGCTGATGAGGACGGTTATCTCGGAAGAATCTCCTTTCCAATGACGAAACAGCATGCATCGATTCGCTCCGGAGTGTTGATCCGTTGTGTGGTGCTGAGTGACCGCAACGACTTTTCAAGATTGGGCGCTCTTACGGATGCTTGGCTTCCTGGTCTGCGGATGTGGATCGGTGACTACCCATACCTGCTTCGACCTGCGTTCGAAGACCTCTGCCGCATGCGCTTGCGCAACGTTTCTTCACAAATGGGTTACACTTCTTAACGAACGGCAGAACTCCGATGACTCAGGCCTCTACAAACGCAGCAACCATCCGCGGTGCAACCGTAACCACAGAAGATGGTGGTCGTCTCAACGCATTTGCCACAGAACCACGGATGCAAGTTGTGGATGTTGAGAGCGGTTGGGGCTTTCATAGCCGTGCAGAAAAGCTGAACGGCCGCATGGCCATGCTTGGTTTCATTGCTTTGCTTGCAACTGAATTGGCCATGGGTGGTGAAGCCTTCACCCGTGGACTTCTCGGCATCGGCTGATCTCAGTGATGACCGGCTCCCTAGCTCCGATTCGGATCAATGGAGCCGGTCCAACAGGCAGTTTGCTTGCCATTGGGCTTGCAAATGTTGGTTATTCAATTCATCTCTTTGATCCCCTGAGCGCAGATCAAATCTGTTCTCGAAGCAGGGCTTATGCTTTAACTCATTCCTCAAGACGTTTACTAACGCGATTAGGCCTTTGGAGTGAGTTGGCTCCATTTTTGTCACCCTTTAAGACCTTGAGTCTTGAAGATCGTGCTATTAACCGAACTGTAGATTTTACAGAATCTGATCTTCATTCGTCGAATAGATCATCCCGTGCTGTTGGATGGATTTTGGATCACACGTCCTTGATGAAGCTCTTGATGAGCAGACTTGAGAGATCCACTCATGTGAAGCTTTACCTCGGCGAAGCTTCCTCTCAACCACTTCATTCCATTCATGATTTTGGATTGGTGATTGCAGCCGATGGCCCTCGCTCACCAACAAGATCCAAACTCAAGTTTTCTTGGTGGTCTCACTCGTATTCGCAGGGTTGTTTAACTGCAAAAGTACGTTTTCGCAATATTGATTCCGAAACAGCTTTCGAATGCTTTAGGCCAGAAGGCCCTCTGGCCATTCTGCCACTTGGAAATTCAGACTTTCAAGTTGTTTGGAGTGCCCCTCTTGATCGATGTCGTCAGTTGGCTGCTCTTCAGGCATCGGCCTTTTTAGATGATCTTTCTACGATCCTTCCCCGTGGTCTTGAGCCAGATGCATTGCTCGATTCACCCGCAGCATTCCCATTAGAGATTAGTTTGTCGCCAAAACTGCATCAAGATAATGTTGTCCTTGTGGGTGAATCTGGACATCGCTGTCACCCTGTGGGAGGTCAGGGTCTCAATCTTTGTTGGCGCGATGCTGAAACCCTTCTTCGGCTGATGACATCTGCTTCCTCCATTCGGCGGGGTCTAAAAGCAGTTCCTACTCGTTACACCAGGCAACGTTATCTTGATGTGTTATCTGTTGGTTTTGCGACCGATCTTCTCGTTCGTTTGTTCTCCAACCGTCAGTCAGCACTTCTTCTTGTTCGTCGTTTTGGGCTCTTCATGCTCAAGCACTCTCCATGGATGCGCCGTGTTTCGCTTCAGGCAATGTCTGACGGACCGTGCACTCTGATGCATCACTTGCCAAAGTGAGAGCAATTGATTGGTTTTGATGGTCATTAGCAGTGACCCACAACCCCAGCCATCGGCGGCATTGCTCTCCTACTTGCAGGGAAAGCTTGGATTGAGTGCCAGTGCCATCAACCTTGGTCTGCGCCAAGCCGAATTGGAACAGGCCCCCCTACCTGTGGTGCTCTGGAGTTTTGGTCTGCTGAGTTTGCAGGGATACCAAGACGTTTTGGACTGGCAGCAATCTCAGGAGTAGTGAATTAGAGATTCAACCTGGATGTCGTCGGGAAGGCGTCCTCGTCCTTTTAAATCTTTGAGTTCCACGATGAAGGCGCAACCAACGAGTTGACCGCCAGCCTGTTTGACCAAGTCTGCCGTGGCTGCGGCAGTCCCTCCAGTTGCTAAGAGATCATCAACCACCAAAATCCTCGGCTGGTCTCTCATGGCGTCGGCATGAATTTCGAGACGATCAGTTCCGTATTCAAGGGCGTAATCAATTCCATACACCTTGCCGGGTAGTTTCCCTGGTTTGCGAACTGGAACGAACCCAAGTTTCTTATGCGTTGCCAAGCCCATTCCCACGATGAAACCCCTGGCTTCAATTCCCACAATCAGGTCTGGCTTCAACGAATCGCACAGCACACCTAGGCGATCCATCACCTCGGCCCAGCCCAGGGGATCACGCAACATCGGGGAGATGTCTCGGAAGAGAATTCCTGGTTTTGGAAAGTCTGGAATATCTTGAACGTAGTGACGAAGATCCAAGGATGCATGCTTGTAAGACTTGGACCTCATCATCGCAGATATGGCTAGGGATCATCTTGAGTTGTGTTGTCCCCTCCGCAGCGTGTGGTTGCTGATCCGCTCTGATTCATGCCTCAGACTCATGAAACGATTTGAATTCGAGTTTAGATTTAAGTTTTTTAGCTTCTCTAAACCATCTTGTGGCTCGACTATCAGTGGAAAGTTTGTTGGCATGGTTTGCCCATGACATTCTTTTTTTCTGATTGATGGGTGGTGATATTCCAAGTTTTTAATTGTTTATCTGTGCCTCAATCCGGCAATGCGTGCTTCGTCTTATGCGTCACAATCCCTTGCTGTTGTCTCCCTCAGTTCTTGTTTGGCCCAGATCTTGTGTCAATTTCAGCTGTAGCCACCTTTCCCTTGAAAGAATTGTTTAAAGCCTTAGGGTTAGTTGTCTAGATAAGGTCAATCATTGTTGGTTGCTAACGAGCAGGCTGCTTTCCGCCTTCCATGCTCGTGTGTTAGCACTGCAGCCATCCTTGTTTTGATTGAAGTCGAAGCGGTATGACTCGAGTCGGTACGCCACCAAGCCATGACTGAAGCA
>NZ_JAKUHK010000166.1:0-4395 GCF_023630655.1 Synechococcus sp. MU1655
AGCGGCGACGATATTTGGGGGGTAGCCCCCTGAGAAAATAGCTCGATGCCAGGTAAAAACATTCCAAACGAAGAAAGCCATCCCTTGAAGGGATGGCTTTTTTTGTGTCTTTTTTCGCGTTACTTTGTCAATTTCCTCAATACCTTCTCCTTCCTTTAAGTCAGGCCATTGTTTTTAATCGCTGTTCTCTGATCGGTGATTGGTTTTTCTTCTGATGAATCCGTAGAGTTGAGAGGTGCTGACACCTACAATCACGCCCACGGCAAGGTTGTGTGGATGAGTCAGCATCGTCGCTAAAAATGTAGCGATCATTAGAAGAGTGTCGATCTTAGGCAATCTCCCTATCATCCTCAAACTGTCAGAGTCTGCAGTTGCAACTGCGATCGAAATCATGACTGCGGCGACTGCGGCTAAGGGGATTAATCCAAGAATTGATCTTGCGAAAATAAGAATGCTAAGTATAAATAGTCCCGTCGATAAGGTTGAAAGTCTTGATTTCGCCCCGTTCTTTACGTTCATAACCGATTCGCCTACGAGTGCACATCCAGCCATTCCTCCAAACAATGATGTAATGATATTTGCGATTCCTTGTCCGATGCCTTCCGATTTTTTATCCGCCGTTGTTTCGGTTAGTGTATCGATGTAATCGACCGTTAGAAAGGTTTCTAACAGGCCTACGAGCGAAATTGCAATTGCAATTGGCACTGTCGTCCATAGAAGATCAAGGCCAGCAATGTTCTGGGCTCCATTGATGAGGAATGGCATTTCCGGTAAGTGGATTCCCTGCGGCAGGCTCCCCAGGTTACTGACTCTTGGCACATCTAATTGCATCGTCCATGCAAGTATGGTCACGACAGCAATGGAGATAAGTTGAGAGGGTATTTTTTTCGTGATGTAAGGAAATGAATAGATGATTAGTAGTCCTATTGTCGTCAATATCCATACGGTTGGTAGCTCGTTCGCTGTTGGTAGGTATGCTTCCTGATGTTTTTCAAGTCCTAGAAGTTGCTCAAAGCCAAGTTGTGGTAATTCTGCTTGCAAAATGAGTAATGCCAGTGCGTTAACGAATCCACTGACAACAGGTTTTGGGATGTACTTCATTAAAGCCGAAATGTTGCACAGGCTCCAGATGATCTGGAGACCCCCCGCAAGCATGCTTGCTGTTAGCACAAGAATGATTCCTTTGTTGTCTGAAAAGTTATTCCCTTGAGCGGCAAGCCCTGTCATCAGTACGGCAGTTGATCCTGATGCTGAGGTGATCATCGCGACTCGACTTCCTGTGAAGGCGATTGTGATCGTTAAAAAGATCGCGCCATAGAGGCCGAGCTCTGGAGGAAACCCAGCTACTCCAGCGAAGCCAATTGCTTCCGGAATAAGTACCAATGCCATCACCAGGCCAGCCAACAGATTTGGGACCGGTGCTATTGCTAACGAGTTTATTTTTTGTTTGAGAGAAAGCATTTTAGAGTTATTTTTATCATGATAAGAGTCTCTTTGGTGATCAGCAAGATTGCCTTGGGAGAAACTTTTTTTATTGTTGTTTATCTGTCATCATTCCTCTGGTGTTTGTTTTGCTGCTTTCTTGAGCTACTAGTTTCGTCTAGTGATTTCTACCATTGGGATGGATTGCTTTTTCCTCGCGCCGTCTCCGTGTGGCGACTTTGTTATCACGTTTGGCAGCTGGAGCACCAGTGGGTGCTGCGTCCTGCCAGCTTGATTCGTTCGATAGCTTTCCCACATTTGGGGCATGGTTGCCCGGTGCGTCTATAGACCGCTGCTTGTCCTCCGTAATTGCCATTCACTCCTTCGAGATCTCTGAAGTCACTAAAGGTGGTTCCCCCTGCCCCAATACTTAGGTCTAAAATCTCGATCAAGCATTCCCTGAGTTTGTCTAATTGTTTGCGATTGAGTTGGCCTGCTGGCGTTTGAGGGCGAATCCCTGCAGCAAACAAACTTTCATCGGCATAGATGTTGCCGGTGCCTGCCACGATCGATTGATCCAGTAATGCCGCTTTGATTGAGCGTGTGGATCCTTTAAATCGCTCTTGCAAGTACTGCGTTTTGAAGTCTTGGCTAAAGGGTTCAGGGCCTAACTTTTTTAAGCCCGTGATGATGGAATCAACTGCGGTATCGGGTGGGACCCACCACATTTCTGCAAAACTTCTTAGGTCAACGAAGCGTAATTCTTCGCCCTTAGCATTCCAAAACCGCACACGAGTGTGTTTGCAGGGTGGAGTGTCGTCCTCAATCCAATGAAATTGGCCTGTCATTCGTAAATGAACACCCCAATAACCGGCGCTTTGTTCAGCGGCATCGGCATCGGTTGATCCAGGCCTATGAAGCTCCGCGTAAAGATACTTTCCTCTTCTTGTCCAGTGACCAATGCGGCAATTGACGAGTCCGGACTCAAAGCACTCTGGTCCACCAGGACTTGCAATCGTCCTGTCCCGGCAGACTTCAAGATCGCTGACGACGAATTGATTGAGACGATTCGCTAAGCCACGACGAACCGTCTCAACTTCGGGGAGTTCGGGCAACGGCCTCAGGCCGGCTCGAGTTCCGCTTGAGCGAAATTGTTCGTGTTGATTCCGCCTTCTGATCCTGAAATCCCGTTGTAATTCACCTTTTCGAAGCGAACGACCACCGGGTAACGAATGCCTGAGGTGTCGATGGAAGCCACCGTGCCGACATCGTTGTACCAATAGGACTCAGGGCGCTTAATGCGCACCTTGTCACCGCGGGAAATTGCCATCGCTGTGCAGAAACGTTGATGCAATCTGAGCGTATCGCTGAGTGGCCTCAAGATGGAGTGAGCGTCACAGAATGTCGTTCGACCTGTTGCCCAGTTCGCCGCATCGGCATGGCAGCATCCATCACCACACCCTCTGTCACCGCCTTTGACGAGCCTGAGTTCCGAAGCACCCGCGTTCAATCTCGATCTCCCAGACCCTGAACGGGATGACATCAGCACGATGGAATTCCTTGCGCGTCTCGAGCAGGCCTGGGACGTGTGCGACAAATTTGACTTGCAGACCGAAATTTGGCGTGGTCGCATCCTGAAATCGGTGCGGGACCGCGAAAAACGCGGTGGGGAAGGACGTGGTGCTGGCTTTTTGCAGTGGCTTCGTGAACGTGAAATCAGTAAGACCCGGGCGTATGGATTGATCCAACTGGCTGAATCAGAGCAAGGTTTGGTTGGTGAGGGCTTGCTTGAGCCATCGAGTGTGAACCAGTTTTCAAAACGCGCTTTTCTTGAGACCGCTCTGGCAGCTCCTGAAGTGCAAGTGATGATTGCTGAAGCCGCTAACGAAGGGCAGGAGATCACTCGCAAGCAGGTCCGCAGGCTCACCGACGATTTCACCTCCGCAACCAGTCCCTTGCTTCCGGATGAAATTCGTCAAAGGGCGCAAGAGAATTTGTTGCCATCCAAGGTTGTGGCTCCTTTGGTGCGCGAATTATCAAAGCTTCCAGAACTTCAGCAGGAAGACTTCCGCAAGGTGCTTCGCGATGAGCCGGAACTTGACCGGATCAAGGACGTGACCCATACGGCGCGATGGATCACGAAGGCCACGGAATCAGGTGTTGCTGTGCGTGCCTTTCAGCAGGGTGAACTTGACCTTGAGAAAGCGATGCAGGAGGCACAACGTCTCGATGCTCTGGGTTTGCTTGCCGATGCTGTTGGACAGGCTCAGGCGCTGGAGTCTGCGGTCCTTAAGCTGCACACCTCTTGGAGACGGTTAGGCGGTCTGCACGAACGGCTATGGGTGGAAAGCGGAAGTAGCACCCCCTATTTACGCGATGTTTTGACAGCGCTACAGACGTTGAGTGGTGCCACGATGCGGGTCTCCCTGGGCGAACTTGCTGGGGGCAAGAGGGTGAGACTCCAACTCGTTGAGGAGGCTCCTGATCAACTGGAGCCTCCGATAACCCTCTAGATCTGGTGTTCGTTAAAGTGAAGGCACTAGCTGTGGAGTGAGAGGGAGAGTTGGATTCACTCCTTGAGGCTCTCCACAGGCATTACGGCTGGGACTCCTTTCGTTCAGGACAACGTCCAGTTATCGAAGCGCTGCTGAGCGGTCGCGACTGTTTAGCCGTGCTCCCAACTGGAGGTGGAAAATCACTTTGTTTTCAGCTTCCTGCCTTGGTGCGGCAGGGGTTGGTGGTGGTGATTTCTCCGCTCGTTGCCCTGATGGATGATCAGGTTTTGCAACTGCAGCGGCGAGGCATTGCTGCTGCCTGTCTGCATCGCGGGATTCAACCTGAACAACGACGTTTGATTCAGACGCAGTTATCGGCTGGTAACTTGCGGCTTCTCTATCTCGCCCCAGAGCGCCTTCAAGGTGAGGCGGCAAGAGACATGCTCTCTGTGCATGCGAGGCAAGGGAAGTTGGTGGC
>NZ_JAKUHK010000167.1:0-4381 GCF_023630655.1 Synechococcus sp. MU1655
TTCGCGGACTTCATCTACAGTGAAGGCAGCGATCAAGGATGCTCGAAAGTCGCGTTGCAACACGGAAGGGGAATTGCTCACATACCGATCGCAAAGCGCATCAACCTCCTGCTGATTCGAGGGGCGACGAAGATCACGATGCAACATGAATGCATTAGGCACAGCAAGCTGCTTCATTGAAGCCCATAGCCTTTGAGGATTATGGAGATGATGCAACAGACTATTACTAACAATCACAGAAGCACCTTTTATTTGAGGAATATCATCAAGACAGGAATGGCTTAAATCAACGAGTAAATAGGTTAAATTATGAATAGCAGGACTTAAACAGGAAAGTCTTTGATTAGCAATCGCGATCATGGAAGGAGCCCCATCAAGACCAATCACTTCCGATAGGGGCCAGCGAGCAGCAAGCCGTTCGGAAATATTCCCCGGACCACAACCTAGATCCAGGATCAAATGAGCTGCGGGGAGAACAGTGCGAGAATGATCAATCAGCTCCGACAAACGTTCGATGACTGAATGGTCACCGGAACTAAAGTCCGCCTCTGCATAGGCAACAACCTGATCAGGCGCATTCATCAACTCTGGTTCGGGACAACGTTGCATCAGCCTTCGGAATAAAGAGACTCAACAAAAGTGTTTGAGAAGGATAGATGATATCAATATTGTTCTCTCCAATCACTTTAATGAAGCGCCGACAAAGCCTCGGGAACACTAACCACAAAAACAGTTCCGCGTACGATTCAAAAAGATTTAAGCAACACATCATCATCACCAAAGGCGAAGATCTTCAGCATCCGACAAGCAACCCAATGGAGATGGGGATCGGCATTCACAGCAAAACTGAGCATATCTGGAACACTCGCCAGTGGCCCTGAGGTTGCGGGGGAACAGACACCAAACGTCGTTTCATCCCTATCAATCTTTGCAAGCAGTTCCTCAAGCCGCACTGGAAACCACGAAAACCAAAGCACTCCTTGTCCATGGATGCATGAGCTGACGGTGCTTAACAATGACCTTTGATCGGTGGTAAGGGAGTTCGATCTCTTGCCAGTGAGGCGAAGCTCAGGGAACGATCAGGCCTCGACCAGAGGCAAAACACCGCTGATAGTGCTTAGAAAGACGTGCAAACCCCATTGGTGGCGTTAGGATACCCGAAGGACAAGCCGAGAACAGCAAGTGACTCTGACACCAAGCCGCACAGAAAAGCTAGAGACACAAACCACTGAGCTTGGATCTATCAACGGCGATTTCCCAGCAACTGCGCCCGCAGCCAACCCGGTGTTTTATCGCACCTACAGTCGCCGATTGCCTAAAGGAAGAGAAAGTTGGAGTGAAGTAGGCGAACGTAACCGATCAGGACTTCTCAAGCTTGGTTCCCTCAATACAGAGGAAATGGACCTACTGGCCAGGATGCAGTCTGAGAAAAAAGCACTGCCCTCCGGACGCTGGCAATGGATTGGTGGCACTCCATGGATCGAGAAGCCGGAAAATTTCTCAGGGGCCTACAACTGCACCTCCACAAATCTTGTGGATTGGGAAGCGTTCGGTCTCATGATGGATTTAGCGATGATGGGGTGTGGAACAGGCGCAATCATCGAGCCCCACTTCATTGATCAGCTTCCAGTTGTCATTAATCCGATTGAAGTACGAAGCGTTTCAAACATCGGCATTACACCGGCAGACAACCGCCAGGAAACCACGTCCTTCAACATCAGCGATCACAATGTTTCAATCAAGGTGGGGGACACCAGACGTGGTTGGGTTGATAGCTACCAACTGCTCTTAGAATTGAGTAGTGATCCTCGCTTCGAAGGCCGAAAAGTTGTTGTCGATATTGACCTTTCTGATGTGCGTCCTGTCGGCGAAACCCTCAAGGGTTTCGGTGGTATGGCGAACCCCGTCAAACTGAAAGATCTCTACGGTCGCGTCGCAAAATTGCTGGGCAAAGCGATCGGTAGACAGCTCACATCCATCGAATGCTGTCTCCTTATTGATGAAGCAGCCGTCACGATTGTGGCGGGTAATATCCGGCGTAGTGCCGGTATGCGTCAATTCGCTTCCGACGACATGTCAGCTGCTGGTGCCAAGGAAAATTTGTGGCAACAGGATTCTGAAGGCAACTGGAGAATTGATCCTGAGCGCGATGCGCTGAGGATGGCGAATCACACCCGTGTTTATCACACCCGACCAAGCAGGGAAGTGCTGCTAGAAGCAGTCACACGTCAATTCCACAGTGGTGAAGGCGCCATTCAATTCGCTCCTGAAGCGCTCGCTCGCTCGAACGCCGATTTACTAACCACCAAGGAATTAAGAAGTGAATTTATCGAGATTTATTGCGACCAAGGCCGTGAAGAAGCAGGGCGCTGGCTCGAACAAAATCATGGTGCAATTTCAAAAGACGAACTTGAGCATCGGCTGAGTCGCTACGGATTAAACCCGTGCGGTGAAATCCTCGGTGCAGATTTTCATTGCAACCTTGCCGAGATACATCTCAACCAAATTGACCCCAAAGATGAAGCATCGCAACGCGACGCCTTCCGAGCCGGTGCACTCTCCGTTGCCTGTCTGCTCAATCACAAATTCGAAGTCGAGAGGTACCGTCAGAGTCGAGCCTGGGATCCAATCGTAGGTGTGAGCTTTACTGGGTTATTTGACTTCTTCGTTCATGCTTTTGGTACACCATGGCTGCAGTGGTGGGAAGCAGGACGGCCTGAAACCGAAGAAGGTCTGAATTACAAAAAACAAGAAGCTGATTACTTGAAGCGGTGGAAATCGATCGTGAATGAAACCGTTTGGGATTATTGCGATCGTCATGGACTGAGGCGTCCAAACCGCTGCACCACAGTTCAGCCCGCTGGAACAAAAAGCTTGCTTACAGGTGCTGCACCTGGTTGGCATCCCCCCAAAGCTCAGCGTTTTATCCGCAGGATTACTTTCCGCAAAAACGATCCTGTGGCGATGGCCTGCATGGATTATGGCTACACAGTGGTTCCTTCCCAGTCCGATAAGGATGATGAAGGTCGTCTTTTGAACGATCCATTCGATTCACGCTGCACGGAATGGTTAGTAGAAATTCCAACCGAAGTCAGTTGGGCCAATCTACCTGGTGCAGACACTGTGGATATCAATGCATTCTCGGCATTGGCACAATTTGACTTTTATATGCAAGTTCAATTGCACTACACCGCCCACAACACATCGGCAACGATCGAATTTCGTGAGCATGAGATTGAACCGTTAACCGATGCTCTTCACCAGACCATCGAACAGGGTGGCGGATACATTTCTGCAGCTCTTCTCGCTCGATTCGATGCGAATGCAACCTTCCCACGCTTGCCATTCGAACCAATCGATGCACAAACCTATGCGCGCTTGCAGAAAGAAGTCATTGAACGACGAGTCAATAATGACTTTTTCGACGCATTGCAAAAATATGACAGCGGAGAGCTAACCGAAGCAGGTCCAGCTGGTTGCGATTCAGATAAGTGCCTCTTACCTTTAGCAAAACCTAATAGCTAAAAATCCAGCAGGGCTTAAGTCATGAGATTAAGCCCTTGACAAAAACAATACAAATCAGACATATATCAAACTTTAAGTACAAGTCAAAAAGTGATCCCTCCGCAGGAAGAAAATACTTTTAAAGCACCTTTAGAGATAAAGTTGCGACAGAGGCCTTAAACCTGGTGGGATGATAAGCTATGAAGACCTCTTGGAGAGGTGGTCGAGTGGTTTATGGCTCTGGTCTTGAAAACCAGCGTGTCTGCAAGGGCACCGTCGGTTCGAATCCGACCCTCTCCGTTCTCTATTACCGAAAAGCCCAGTCACTGACTGGGTTTTTTAATGACTGAAATCAGGCGGGCCTTGGCGCTTCTCTTGGCACGATCATCGAAGATCTTGACCACGAGTGATCGGAGGCAGCTTGCCTGATCCGACCGACAACATCAGGGCGAAGTGGCTGGCCTTCAATACCGAGACAAAATGGATCGACATGAACGAGGGGATGGTTCGGGTGGCCGCTGATCACTAGGTCCTGCGTGAGCCTAACAAGATCGAAAACCCAAAATGGGCCGATGCTGATCTTCGCTGCAAAGTCCTTTGTCCTCGATGTTGATAGCGCAACGTATTGGCGACTATTGACATCAATTCACACTCAAGACGAAATAGCAAAAAGGATCGGCAGGAAGTGGGTTATTGCAAGTTTCTTTGATAGCGATATCTCTGTATGTTGACAAGGAGTGAACCGTTCAAGCCAAGAGAAACAGCAAAATCCGACCAAGCGAGAAGAAGACATCGGAGATTATTTGTAGATCAAAAAAGTTCTTAGACCTTCGGTTTTAATAAGAAGTCAGAAGGGAAACGAAATAAGAACTCATTG
>NZ_JAKUHK010000168.1:0-4380 GCF_023630655.1 Synechococcus sp. MU1655
GCTGGAATAAAACGTTTGGCGGCAAACAACTCCAAGATGGTTTTCTGTCGCACGTTGGTGGGGGTTAAAGCCAAAATGGCCTTCTGGAGTTTCGTGGTGAATCCCTTCCCAAAGCGTTGATCAAGATTGGGGCGTACCACCCAGTGGTAATTCCCAAAAGAAGGGGTTTTCCAAATCACCTTCACCTTTGTGGGATCCACTTTCCCGTTCTTAACGGCCACATTCCAGACAGGCTGACTCAGAGCACCAGCCTGATAGGAACCGCTCTGCACCAAAGCGATCGTGGCATCGTGACTTCCACTGAAACCTGCTTGTCCACCAGCGATTTGCTTGGGAGTCACGCCCGCTTGGGCCATAAAATACTGGGGCATCAGTCGTCCCGACGTGGAACTTTCTGATCCAAAGGTGAAGCGCTTTCCTTTAAGGCTTTTCAGACCATCAATGCTGCTAATGGGTTGTAAACCTGATGAAGTATTGGCGATAAAAACACTATTAAACTTCGCGTCGATGGCTCGTTGTGCCAGAACCTTGGCACCTGGCGTTTGAAGTCGAGCCTGAATCCCTGTCAGACCTCCAAACCAAACGAGATCGAGACTTCCGGTCCTAAAAGCACTGACGGCCGCTGGGTAATTGCTCACTGGCACGTACCGGACAGGGACCTTGAGAGTGTCGCTGAGTTCGGCGGCAAGTTGGCCGTAACGACGGTTTAACCGTTCTGGGTTTTGATCGGGTATGGCTCCGATCCTGAGGGTTGGTTGAGCGTTCGCTGGAAGGACCGTTGTGCCCTGACTACAGAGAAGAGCCAAAAGAACAACGGCCCCTTTTTTTCGGACCCGTGTCAAATGATTGGTCATGCCTGACAAATGATGAGGTTATGGACGAGTCAACAAACTCTGAAACCGACTGAGCCCATCGGAAATCGTCTCACGCGAAACGGCACAAGACAGCCTGACGCAACGATCATCGCCAAAGGCACCACCGGGAACGATCGCCAGTCCTTCCTCCTCGAGAGCACGCTCACAAAAGGCCAACGAATCGGGAATGGCATCAGGCAAGCGAGGAAAGGCATAAAAGGCGCCTCTCGGTGGTACGAGAGTGATGCCCTCCATCTGTTGAAGCCCAGTACAAAGCTCAGTACGCCGCGTGTTGTAGCTAGCAGCCATCTCGCGGATGCAGTCCCGAGAGCCCTGAAGCGCCGCCAAAGCACCCCGTTGAGCAAAGCTGCACACATTGCTTGTGCTTTGGCTTTGCAGGGCAGCCGCGGCCTTGATCACCGTGCTGTCACCACTGAGATATCCGAGTCGCCAACCGGTCATGGCCCAGCCTTTGGCAAAACCATTCACCACAAAACACCGCTCTCTGAGATCTGGAGCTACGGCAGCAAAACTGTGGTGGGATTCACCCTCTTCCAACAGGTATTCGTAAATTTCATCGCTCATCACCATCAGGTTGGGATGCTTTCGCACCAGCTCTGCCAGGGCTTCTAGTTCACTGAGACTCAACACACGACCTGTTGGGTTGCCCGGTGAATTGAGCACCAGAACCTTGGTTAACGGGGTGATGGATTGTTCAATCTTGTTGAGATCAAGTCCAAACCCATCGCTTGCTGACGACGACACCGTGACAGGGTTTCCCCCAGCCAAGCGAACAATTTCTGGGTAACTCAACCAATACGGGGCCGGAATAATGACTTCATCTCCTGGGTTCAGAAGAACTTGAAACAGGTTGTAAATCGCCTGTTTTCCGCCATTGGTGACCAAGACCTGATCGGTTTTGGTGGGGATGTTGTTTTCAAGACTCAATTTCTGAGCGATGGCAGCCCGCAGCTCTGGATCGCCAGCAGCCGGTCCATACCGGGTGATGCCATCCCTTAGGGCTTGGATCGACGCCTCAACAATGAAGTCTGGCGTCCCGAAATCCGGCTCCCCCGCACTCAAGCTGCACACATTCACACCCTTTTGCTGCAGGGCTTTTGCTCGGGCGCTGATGGCAAGTGTGAGCGATGGCTGCAGAGCCAAAGCTCGGTGCGAGAGAAATGGGGGGCCTGGCATCAGCACGGCACCCCCTCGATGGATGCTCGGATATGTGAAACATCATCCTGCCTGATGTGGCGTCGGTGACAACACCGATGTGCTGATGACAGCCTGGATCGAAATGTTGTCCATGCCGACCATGTCAGCTGAAACGACCTCATTGAGTTGGGTGTTGGCGGCCAACAATCCCCAATCTCTCGCGGAGTTTTATGCGAACGCTCTGGGATGTGCGTGCCGTCAAGGACTGTCAGATCAGCACTGGATGCTGTCTCTACCCATGGGCGGAACACTGCAGATTTATCGCCCTTCCCGTCAACGGCCTTGGCCCGTGCAAGGTGCAGCCCTGGCCCCTTGTTTTCAGCGGATTGGAACCGACCATCCAGAGACGGAGCTGGCCGGTTGGATCGAGCAACTGGAGGGCTTGGGAGCGCGGCGGCGCGAAACCACTCGTCTGGAATCGTTTGGAGCGGAATGCTGGATGGAGGATCCAGAAGGGCAGCCCTTTCTCACCTTGGTGCTGACGCAAGGTTCCACTGGCTCATAGGGTTTTGAGCTGAGCGATCCATGCGCGTGTCCTTAGAAGACTTCGAGGCATCCTGTCTCCAATGTCAGCGCTGTGATCTGGCGCAAGAACGCAAGACTGTTGTGGTCAGTCGTGGAAACCCTTCAGCGCGGCTGATGGTGATTGGAGAAGCGCCAGGGGCTGATGAGGATGCTCAGGGGCGTCCTTTTGTTGGGCGTTCCGGTCGCCTCTTGGATGCATGCCTAGCCGAGGTGGGGCTTGATCAAGCAGACGACGCTTACATCTGCAACTTGATCAAATGCCGCCCCCCTGGTAACCGACGCCCCACCCCAGCAGAGCTCATGGCCTGCAGACCGTGGCTTGATCGTCAAATTCTGGAGGTCGATCCAGAGATCTTGTTCATTCTTGGAGCGACAGCCACAGCGTCACTGCTCCAATGCCGTACACCGATTAGTCGATTAAGGGGGCAGTGGACGGAATGGGAAGGGCGCTCAGTGATGCCGAGTTTTCATCCCTCGTACCTCTTGCGAAATCCTTCACGAGACCCTGGGAAGCCCCGGTCGCTGTTTATGGCTGATCTGACCCACGTCAAGCGCGCACTGAACGGGGTTGTGTCAGGGTTATCTCCAGATTCGAGCGATCCTTGATGACCGCCTCGCAGCGTTACGACACCAAGATTCATCGCCGGGTGACGCGCACGGTGATGGTGGGAGATGTACCCATCGGAAGTGAGCATCCGATTGCGGTGCAATCGATGATTAATGAGGACACGCTTGACATCGACGGGTCGGTCGCGGGAATTCGTCGGCTAGCCGATGCCGGATGCGAAATCGTGCGTGTCACGACTCCGTCGATCGGTCATGCCATCGCGATGGGGAAGATTCGCTCAGCACTTCGAGCACAGGGATGCAAGATCCCACTCGTGGCCGATGTCCATCACAACGGCACCCGCATTGCCCTAGAAGTCGCCAAGCACGTCGACAAAGTGCGCATTAATCCTGGGTTGTTTGTTTTCGACAAACCAGATCCCAATCGCCAGGAGTTCAGCAAAGACGAGTTTGATGCGATTGGAGAAAGAATCAAGGAAACATTTGCTCCGCTCGTTCAAGTCCTGAAAGAGCAAAACAAGGCCTTGAGAATTGGAGTGAATCACGGTTCCTTGGCTGAACGCATGCTGTTCACCTATGGAGATACCCCTCAAGGCATGGTCGAATCGGCCATGGAGTTCGTACGCATCTGCGATTCACTCGATTTTCACAACATCGTGATTTCAATGAAGGCATCGCGGGCGCCCGTGATGCTGGCGGCCTACCGATTGATGGCGGACACCATGGATCGTGAAGGGTTCAACTACCCGCTGCACTTAGGAGTCACCGAAGCAGGTGATGGCGACTACGGCCGAATTAAAAGCACGGCAGGAATCGCAACGTTGCTGGCAGAAGGGCTTGGAGACACCCTGCGGGTGTCCCTCACAGAAGCTCCTGAAAAGGAAATTCCCGTGTGCTTTTCGATTCTGCAGGCACTGGGAATCCGCAAGACGATGGTCGAATACGTGGCCTGTCCGAGCTGCGGTCGCACTTTGTTTAATCTTGAGGAGGTTCTTCATCAGGTCCGAAACGCCACCTCTCATCTCACCGGTCTCGACATTGCGGTGATGGGTTGCATTGTGAATGGACCTGGCGAGATGGCTGATGCTGACTACGGTTACGTCGGCAAGGGGCCTGGGGTGATCGCCCTGTATCGCAACCGCGATGAGATCCGAAAAGTACCCGAGTCTGAGGGGGTGGCAGCCTTGGTTCAGCTCATCAAAGACGACGGCCGCTG
>NZ_JAKUHK010000169.1:0-4367 GCF_023630655.1 Synechococcus sp. MU1655
ATCAATGGCAAGTTGACGTTGGTGACCAAACGGCTCACCAGGTCATGCATATCCTTTTCGCCATCGCGACCGACGTAGTCGACGTTTACATCAAGCACGTGGGCGTTTTCCTTCACCTGGCCGCGGGCGACAGCTACAAGGCCATCCCAATCTTCGGAATTAAGGAGGTCCCTGACTTTTTTTGAGCCACTGGCATTGAGCCGTTCACCGATGATCAGAAATGAGTTGTCCTGGTGATAGGGCGTTGTTCCGTAGATCGAGGAAACGGAAGCTTCAGCCCCAAGCAGTGGGCGCTCCTTTCTGAGGACTGGGGTTCGTACCGGGCGGTCAGCCGGACGCATCTCCTGCGACAGCTCTGAGAGAGCGGCGATGTGAGCGGGGGTGGTGCCGCAGCAGCCACCGATCACCTGAACGCCTAAATCCTCGATGAAGTGGTGCATCGCCATCTTCATCTCAACCGGAGTCAAGCGGTAGTGAGCCACACCACCGATGTTCTCCGGCAGTCCGGCGTTTGGTATGCAGCTCACCACGAAGGGAGCATGGTCACTGAGATATTTGACGTGCTCCTTCATCTGCTCGGGACCGGTGGCGCAGTTGAGGCCTAAAACATCAATGGGGAAAGGCTCAAGAATCGAAACCACCGCTGCGATATCGGAGCCGACGAGCATCGTGCCGGTGGTTTCCATCGTGACGCTGACCATCAATGGTCGTCGTTCACCGGCCACCTCAAATGCCTGTTCAATGCCACCCAGAGCCGCCTTGATCTGCAGGGGGTCCTGACAGGTTTCGATGATGAAGAGATCCACATCCCCTGCCAGCAAGCCTCTGGCCTGCTCGGCAAAGGAATCGCGCATCTCATCGAACCCCACATGGCCGAGGGTCGGCAGCTTTGTGGTGGGGCCCATCGATCCCGCCACAAATCGGGGTTTCTCAGGGGTGCTGTAGCGATCAGCCATCTCCCTGGCCAACCGCGCAGCCTGAACATTGAGTTCGTAGGTTTGATCCTGAAGCTCGTATTCCGCTAGTACCAGGGAGGTGGCTCCGAACGTGTCGGTTTCGATCACATCGCAGCCCGCTTCAAGGAATTGGCGATGGACCTCCTGCACGGCATCGGGCCTTGTGACCACAAGATTCTCGTTACAACCCTCGAGGTCAACGCCACCGAAATCATCTGGACCGAGATCCATCTGTTGAAGCGACGTACCGGTGGCACCGTCGAATACCAAGACGGGACGCGACGGATCATGCAGACGTTGTAGAAAGCGGGAAGCGTTCAGGGTTGAAGTCTTTGTGACGGCCTGCATCGCTCACTTTCCTTGATCATGTGATTCTAAGAACGGGACTTGATCGCTAAGCCGATCCCTAGGTTTCAAGTTCGATCCTGGTCACCCAGTGGCTGAATTCAGGATCTCTTCCCTCCGTAATCGACACCAGGCGTTTTCTTAACGCATCCATCACCGGTCGGTTGGTCGGTAAGAGCGTGGATTCGAGTTGGCGAATCGGCGTGATTTTCGCCGCAGTTCCCGTCAGGAACACTTCATCAGCGATACACAGTTCGGTTTTATCAACGGGGCGTTCGACCACCTGCAATCCCATGTGCTTGGCCAGCTCAATCACGCTGGAGCGGGTGATTCCCTCAAGTATGTCCTGGTCCACGCCAGGTGTGATCAGGACGCCGTCGCGCACCAAAAACAGATTCATGCCACTGGCTTCGCTGACCTTTCCCCGGGTGTTCATCAGCAGTGCTTCATCGAAGCCGCTCGTGACGGCTTCCGTTTTGGCAAGGGAGCTAGTGATGTAAGCACCGCTGATTTTTCCGCGCAGGGGGAGTGAGCGATCCTCCTGCCTGGTCCAGCTACTAATACGGCAACTCACACCATCGGGGGAGAGGTAATCGCCCAGCTCTAAACCGTAAATCAGGAAATCAGTCTCGATGTTGTGCAGACGGGGTGCGATGCCTAGATCACTGGTGTAGACAAACGGCCTCAGGTAGATCGGCGTGGTGGGCTTGTTAGCCCTCAGCACCGCAATCAAAGCCTCCATCACGGTGTCTTCGGTTAGGTCGGCGAGCAGGAGCTTGGCGCTTTGGGACAGACGCCGGGCATGGCGGTCTGGTCGAAACAACAGCATGCCGCCAGGCTTTTCGGGATCTGGAATCGCACGCATCCCACCGAAAGCACCAGTGCCGTAGTGAAGGGCATGCGTAGCGATCGAAACCTTGGCCTGGTCAAAGGGGATGCAGCGGCCTTCAAACCAGGCGTAGGGAAGGAACTGATGCATCGCTCATCGCTCGATCCTCAAATTTTCTCACTCCCCTCGCTCTGTTGGTGAGATGTGATCAGACCAGAATGGAGACATGCATCGACTGAGCAGTCTTCCTGGCGCTGAAAGCAACGAGGTTTTCACCGTTGTTGAGCAACCGCCGGCTCCCATCCTTTTTCTCACGAGCGCTGCGACCGACATCAGTACGCTCTCAGCCTGCCTCCAGCAGCCAGAGCTAGGCCACTGGAACGAGCAATTGCGTGCTTTGCCACTCGATTGTCTGCGCCATCCAGCTCAAATTGATCATTATTTGGCCACAACGGGGTGTACGGCTCGGGTGCTCGTGGTGCGCTTATTGGGCGGGCGGGGCCACTGGAGCTACGGGCTTGAACAGTGCCGTCGTTGGCAGTCTTCTGCTCAAAATCGGACCTTGATCGTCCTGGCGGGGACCGTTGATCAAAATGATGAACTCCATCCGATTGGATCGGTGTCGTCCGCGCTGTCTCAACAGCTGGCTCTGTTGCTGCGTGAAGGCGGGATGTCCAACATGACCAAGGTTTTGAAGGCGATTCACCCCTTCATCAACCGCTGCAAGGCACCTGAACTCCTCAATGTTGGTATCGATCTTCAGCCCGAACGGATGGCTGATCCAGCTCCGTTTGATTGGTGTGATGAACCTGGTGCGAAGGTCGGAGTCCTGCTCTATCGGGCTCATGCCCGTGCCGCAGACACGGACTGGTGTCATCAACTTTTAACGGCGTTGCGAAGCCGTGGATTATCACCGCGTGCCCTGTGGGTGAGCAGCTTGAGAGATCCCGTGGTCCAAGAGGGGGTGCAACGAGCATTTCAAGCGCAGGATGTGCAGCTAGTGGTCAGCACCACGGCCTTTGCATCGGTGCAGTTTCAAGAGGCAGGGCTTGGCACTCCGCTTTGGGATGGCCTTGATCTGCCCGTGTTGCAGCTGCTGTGCTCTGGACGATCCAAGCAGGATTGGGACGCTACAACCCAGGGTCTTGATCCCATCGATCTCTCCCTTCAAGTGGTTCTTCCTGAGTTGGATGGCCGCATCACCACAAGAATCGGTGCCTTCCGGGAAGTTCAGGATTCGGAATCCAGTTTGTCGACGGCTGTTAAAGGTTTGGTTCCCGACTCCGTTGGGCTGAATTGGCTGGCCGACCATGCCCGTTGTTGGGTGGATCTTCGTCAAACGGAAGCAGCAGAGAAGCGCGTGGCATTGGTGCTTGCGAATTACCCAGTTCGCAATGGACGTTTAGCCAATGGGGTTGGTCTGGACACACCCGCCAGCACCATCAATATTTTGAACTGGCTTGCTGAAGCGGGCGTTGAGCTGGGCAGCGAGTCGCGTCCCGATTCGTCTGAGGCGCTGATGGCCCGACTGTTGTCTGGACGCAGCAACGATCCCGAGAGTTTTCACCTTCAGCCCCTGACCTATCTACCTCTCCACCACTATTTGCGCTGGTGGAGTCAGCTCCCACCTGGCGCACGAGCTCTGATTGAGCGCCGTTGGGGCTCACCAGAACAGGCCGTGGATCTGGAGGAGAAGGGGTTTGCTGTCCATGGTTTGCTTCTGGGTCATGTGGCCGTGTTGATTCAACCCAGCCGCGGCTATGACCCCGACCAGATCAGTGATCTTCATTCGCCTGATCTTCCTCCCCCTCATCGTTATTTGGCCCAATATCTTTGGCTGCAGGAGGTGCACGCCACCCAGCTGATGGTCCATGTGGGGAAGCATGGCAGTGCCGAATGGTTACCAGGCAAGTCGGTTGGACTGAGTGAAGCCTGTGGTCCAGGGCTAGCGCTTGCTCCGATCCCTCACGTTTATCCCTTCATCGTGAATGATCCGGGGGAGGGATCTCAAGCCAAGCGTCGGGGACATGCCGTGATCCTCGACCACCTCACTCCGCCCTTGGGTCGGGCTGGATTGCATGGATCTTTGCTGTCTCTGGAAGCCTTGCTGGATGAGTACGTCGAGGCTCGTCAAGTTGCTGCTGAACGCTGCGATGTACTCGAGCAGCAAATCAAGCAGTTGCTACAACACCTCGATTGGCCATCCTTCCCCGATGCATCGAATGATTCTTCCAGCG
>NZ_JAKUHK010000170.1:0-4354 GCF_023630655.1 Synechococcus sp. MU1655
AGTCCATGTCGCGCAAACAAGCTGCAAGCCGACGGGTGGTGTAGGCATTGCCACCAGGCAAAAGCAACTCAGGGTCAGCGACAAACAGCCTTTGGCTGGCCTCTCGTACCAGCTCAGTCGCTTCGCGATTGATCAACTCAACGGCCTTGAGTCGCAACTGGGCTTGGCCGAAATATCCCTCAATACGATCGATCGCTGATCGATCGAAATAGCGACCCAATTGGTCGTAACGGCCGATCAACCCGGTGATGGCATCACGCATGATGGTGGGACGCTAGGGATCACTGGCTGGAAGGTAACACCACAAAGCCGACCAGAACGCACTCATCACCTGGGATCCAAGGAATTTGACAGAAACGGTTACCAAGCGCAGCTCCAAGCCTCACCAAGAGGCCTCCACTATTAAAAAAGTGCGCATTGATACAAAAGGGTGTCAGATCGATGCCTACGGTTAGAAACGATATTCTCGGCTGAAGCCTCAAACATGGCTAAAACTGCTCAGGACGTGCTTCGTCAGATCAAGGACGAAGGAATCGAGCTGATCGACCTCAAATTCAGCGATCTGCACGGCAAGTGGCAACACCTCACCGTGTGTTCAGACATGGTCGATGAGGATGCATTCAAGGAAGGCTTGGCCTTTGACGGATCCTCCATACGCGGCTGGAAAGCGATCAACGCGTCTGACATGTCCATGGTTCCAGACCCCGCCACAGCCTGGGTCGACCCTTTTTATCGCCATAAAACCCTCAGCCTGATCTGCTCGATCCAGGACCCAAGAACAGGGGACCCCTATGAGCGCTGCCCCCGTGCGTTGGCGCAGAAAGCTTTGGCTTATCTCTCCAATACAGGTCTGGCCGACAAGGCATTCTTTGGTCCCGAGCCTGAATTTTTTCTCTTCGATGACGTTCGCTACAACTCGAGCGAAGGCGGATGTTTCTACAGCGTTGACACCATTGAGGCTGGATGGAACTCCGGAAGGATGGAGGAAGGCGGAAACCTTGCTTATAAAATTCAACTGAAGGAAGGCTATTTCCCTGTCGCACCAAACGACACAGCACAAGACATTCGCTCCGAAATGTTATTAATGATGGCCCAATTGGGGATCCCAATTGAGAAGCATCACCATGAGGTAGCTGGTGCTGGCCAACACGAATTGGGAATGAAGTTCGACGAACTCATTCAAGCTGCCGATAACGTAATGACCTACAAATACGTTGTTCGCAACGTTGCAAAAAAGTACGGCAAAACAGCAACTTTCATGCCGAAACCTGTCTTTAATGACAACGGCACTGGCATGCACGTGCACCAAAGTCTTTGGAAGGGCGATCAACCCTTGTTCTTCGGGGAAGGCACCTACGCCAACTTGTCTCAGACAGCCCGTTGGTATATCGGCGGAATTTTGAAGCATGCGCCGAGCTTCCTAGCCTTCACTAACCCCACCACAAACAGCTACAAGCGACTTGTTCCTGGATTCGAAGCCCCTGTGAATTTGGTGTACTCCGAAGGCAACCGATCTGCTGCAGTTCGGATCCCCCTCACCGGCCCCAGCCCAAAAGCCAAACGCTTGGAATTCCGTTCCGGTGATGCTTTAGCGAATCCCTATTTGGCCTTTGCCGCCATGATGATGGCTGGGATCGATGGCATCAAAAACCAGATTGATCCTGGTGATGGATTCGATGGCGACCTCTTTGAGCTGCCAGCCGATCAGCTCAAGGACATTGCCACCGTTCCAGCATCACTGAACGGAGCCTTGGAAGCTTTGAATGCTGATCACCACTACCTAATGGAAGGTGGAGTGTTCACGAAAGACTTCATCGACAACTGGATCAATATCAAATACGAAGAGGTGCAGCAGTTGCGTCAGCGACCCCATCCCCACGAATTCACGATGTACTACGACGCCTGATCAAAAGGGCTTGGTAGCACTCAGGTCTTCAACAAGACCCCATATGATCCCCGTCATGGGGATCATTTTTTATGGGCAGAGAGGGGCTTAGAGATATTAGATCTGCTGCCAACTCAATGAAGGGAACAAACGCAACCAATGCAACCCACAATTACCCATCAAAAATATATTTACCTATACAATTAATTCAAGAAGCTATCGATCAATCAACCATTATGGGGTTCAGCCTGATCATTCATTTCTGCTTCGCTTCCTGAAGCAAAGCATGAAGCGTCTGCCGGAGGTCGTCTCATATACCCGGATCTACCACCAACATCACTTCTCCGGTTAGAGGCCACCGTTTAACTCGAGGCTACGAACGCAATCATCGAAGAGAGCAAGTTCAAAACCATCGTGGTGTTACCAATCACCTGGAACGCCCAATTGCGGGACCAAAGCCTGCAAACCCTCCACACTCCCTTGAAAATTGATCGGGAGCTTCTGGATGTTTTCCAATATTAACTTCACACGAAATCTGTATCCAATACAACAATATCTTCGAGGGTTTAAAGATCAAAGTCAATGATTTAGGCACACCATTCAGTTCCGATCAAGGATCCTCACTCGTGGACGTCCATGTCAACAATCCCTCTCGAGACCGAGCTCTCCTCTCTGTACGCCCTCTTTGATGTCAATGGAGATGGGGCCATCACTCCAGCCGAAGTGGAACAGGTGCTGAGCTCCATGTCGGGAATCATCGCTGAACAGGAAGCCAAGGTCCTACGCAAGTTCATCGAGAGCCAAGGTGCCGTCACCCGAGAGGACTTCCTGCACTGGGCAAACAAGCAGCCAGGGTTGGGAACCCATCAGCTGCTGAGAGATCTGTTTCACCTGGTGGACACGGATGGGAATGGTTGGCTCAATCACGATGAGCTCTCGACAATGGTGTCGCTGCTGGGCACACCAGAAGCATCCATTAATTCCCAGGAGTTGCTGGAGAGGCTTGATCGCGATGGGAACGCAAAGATCAGCGTTGATGAGTTTTTAACCCTGCTCGAGAACAACAACCGACTCAAATGTTCTCTTGCAGACTTAAAACGTTTAAAGAAAAGCCTGGCACAGATCAGCAGCACGGCTGGGCTGAATGGAGTGAGCCTTGTGGAGGTGGACTGTGACCTGGGAGCGGGACAACCAGGCGCAGGTGCAGGCATTGAGATGCTGAAAAGGGCTGTCGAACACCAGCAAGACCTCCAAAAAATGAGCGCAGGTTTGATCGCCGAGATTCGAGGAGAGCAAGCACCAACGGCCCATGCTGCCAGCGCGGGACAGAGCACCACACCCCACGCTCGTCACATCAAAACCATCGCTGGCGTAATGCACGACGCAGCGAATTTGGTGTGCACAACTCTTCAGCAGCAGTGCTTCCCACTCGTCCTTTCCGGAGACCACTCCACCGCTGCCTCAACAATTGCGGGGATCCGTCGTGCCCATCCTCAGTCGCGGCTTGGGGTGATCTGGATTGATGCCCACGCTGATATTCATTCCCCCTTCACGACGCCTTCGGGGAACATGCATGGAATGCCCTTGGCGATCGCCTGCGGGCACGACAACCTTTCAGAAGCGAGGAATGATCCAGACCCTGTCACCCGGAAACTCTGGAAGGATCTAAAGCAACTGCACGGTCTTGAATCTGCAGCGATCGACTTCCGTGATCTGATCTATGTAGGCGTCAGAGACACCGAGGCCGCTGAGGACGCCACCTTGGCCAACCACGCCATCCCAGTCATCAGCATCGAGGAGGTGAGACGCGATGGATCAATCAACGCTGCCAATCGCTGCCTATCCCACCTTGGCGACGTGGACCTGATCTATGTGAGCTTCGATGTGGATGCGTTGGATTCAACAATCTGCAAAGGCACAGGCACCCCAGTCCCAGGAGGTCTCTGGGCAAATGAGGCCATTCTCCTGTTACGCAAGCTTCTCTCAGATCCACGCGTGTGTTGCTGGGAAATTTGTGAAATCAATCCCCACCTTGATGAGCTCACTACGATGGCCGAGCTGTCTTTGGGCATCTTCAGGGCTGGGCTGGAGGTTCTTGGAGAACGGTTCAGCTCGACATCTTCATCCCATGCAAGCTGACGCACCCTCTATTTATGAGCTGCTGCAAGAGCTCCTGCCTCCGCCGCCACCGCCGGTAGAACGAAAGGGTTTGTTTGCTGAACAGCATTTCCCGACAGGCTCCTGGGGAAGCGCTCTACGCAGCTTTTCCCAAGTGATCTTTATCAACCATCCACTCAGTGGTGCCCTGCTGCTGCTGGCCTTTCTGATCCAATCGCCGTGGATGGCTCTCTTGGCTGTGTTGGGGATGGCTGCAGCAAACGCCGTTTCCAAGCTGCTGAATCTTGGCCAAAGCCTGCGCGATCAGGGAATCCACGGCTTCAACGGTGCACTTGTGGGATGTGCCGCGGC
>NZ_JAKUHK010000171.1:0-4348 GCF_023630655.1 Synechococcus sp. MU1655
TTTGCGGCTGTAGAGGGTTACCCCCAGATCACTTGCCATCTGGCGGAGCTGACGCAGCGTCAGGCGGGCTAGAGATGAGAGGGCTTGCGTCACGGACAACCAACCGAGTTTCTTCGGGATCAGTTTGCAGCCAACTTCCATTTTTCAGGCGCCTTTCTCTTCTGTGGTCAGCATCTTCTGACTCCAGCCCAGGACCTCGAAGGCTTCAGTTGGCTGCTCCCACGAGCTGGACACACAAAAAAGGGGGCCTGATGCCCCCTTGTCTTTCACCGAATTTTTTTTTGGGTTCAGCGACCGATGCTGCGATAAGGAACCTTGGAGAGGTAATCCATGTCTGCTGTTCCACTGGGAGCGATCCCATTGGTATTTCTCAGACCCCGTACCCAAGGGATGTAGTCCTCTGGGAAGCCGCCACGCTTGACTTTGGCTCTCTCTGGAATGGTCTTGGCTTTGATCGAGTTTGTGTAGACAAACTTGGGGAACCCAAGGATTCCGCGGTAGTACTCGTCGTAACGAGGGGTTGTGATGTTGAAAGGTGTATCTCCCAGATCCCTGCCTGGAAGCACCCTGTTGCGTTGGTAGGGAACAGTGTCGTACCCAAAGGCGTCCAGGTATTCCTCGCTGTCAAGAAGCGCGTCCACCATCCCGGTGATGCCCTCTGTGGCAATCAGGATGGCCCAAGCGATCTCCTCTGATTTTCCGCCTGTCTTGCGACCTAGAAGCCTCTCCACAAGGTGGCGAACCACCTTGTAGTTGCTGTTCATCCCATAAAAGCTTCTCTTGAACGTGTCGGAGAGGCAGAGCCCACGAACAAAATCGCGGACAGTGATCTGACCGTCTCGCAGCTGGGATTCCAGATTCACATCCCGATCTGTCTCAAAGGCGTGGAAATAAATCTGTCTGTAAGCAGATTCGATCACGGTCTTCAGATTCTCGGCATCCATGGCGATGTCCATGGAATACGACCGTGGAACCTCGTCTGATGCGACCCGCAGAGCCGCCACCCTCGCATTTTGGGTGATCGGTGCGTACTGCAGTAGAGGAATGGCCACGCAAACTTCAACATCCTTCGCCTGCGATCGTAGAAGAAGAGTTCGTTGTGCCTCTTGCTCGCAGGTCAGCACTCACAGTCCGTAATAGTTGCTGCCGTTGGCTCTCACCAGCCGAAAGGGGCTGAAAGTGGTTCCAATGACACATCCGTTGAGCCTGGTGGCGCCTCTGTGATGTCCTCTGTTTCTTCGCTTAAACGCGTTTCCATGCAAAAGGATGCGTTGTTCGAGAGACCTTCCACCGTGCTGGATCGCAGCCTGACATTTGGGCTTGTGAACCAAAAGCGTTCCCAGACGGTCATGGTTTCGTAGCTGGTGCAGAGGATGAGACCGTCCTGCTGATCCATTTGGAAGGTCGAGCTGGCCGGTGCTTTTTCGGCGTAACCCAGATCGCGAAGCAGGGTGCCGCTGCGTCCGTCTTCCCCATCGGGGATCAGACCAAAGACCGTCTCGCCGTCATGGGCATCACCGTTCTGATCCCAGGCCATGGAGGCGCTCCAGCGTACAAAGCTCCCTCCTGCAATGCTCCCCGGGGATTGGCCGTGTTGTTCAGCCAGTGTTTGCAGCCGACGGTCATTTGGATCGAGATCTTCCACAACGATGAGAGATCCACCCGCTTCGGCTCGTCGGTGCAAGAGGTGATGAACGCTGCGTTGTGATCGCCAGCGACCGCAACTCTGTTGAAAGAAATGGACAGCGTTGGGAATGGCCGAGGTCATGAGGGGGATGACTCCTGTATTGGATGATCGCAGTCCAAGGGATGGTTGTGGGGGGCCTCGATTCTGGCCTTGCTTGCCATGGTGCTGGCCTCAATGAGCTCTTCCAGGTTGAGTTCCAAAGGAGAGAGGTCTCGCTGTCTGGCGAGGTCTTCCAGCTGCTGTGCCGCGGCAAGAAATTGATTGAGGAGTAGGTCGCGGAATTGAGGCTCGTCAACCAATTGGGGCTGTACCAACAGCCATTGCTCGAGCGAGCGTTGGTCTGGGAGTGGACCTGACTGACGTGGCTTTGCGATCACTTGAAAGCTGCGTAGGCAGTGGGCTAGGAGGCGGAGGTGGTGGCGATCGAGGTTGGGAAGCAACGTGGCTTCAATCCGCTCGGCATCCGCTCGAGATAAGGGGCCTGAACCGAAGAGCGGCCGTTCAGCCATGGGTCAGTCCTGCTTAGGGGCGATGCTGAAGCCACAGGAATGTCCCGATTCCAGGCGCCAATGAACTCTCTCCACAAGACAATCGGGAAAGGTGTGTCTGATGAGCTGCAGCTCCTGATCGCAGACCGCTGGATATTCCTCAGCAATTCTTTGGACAGAGCAGTGAAATTCGCAGATGCACCAGCCGGGTCCCGTTGGGGCTGGTTGCATGTCGCTGACGTAACCCTCCTTTAACCGGAGGTTCACAAGCGCCCGGACTCTCTCTTCAAGGGATGCGTTCCCCAGCTGTTTCCGGTACTGGGTGGCTTTCTCCAGAGCTTGCTGGCGCAGCAGGTCCGCCATCACCTCAGGCGACAAGGTCGCAGCCATGGACTCCAGCAGACCTAGCGCAAAGTTCTCGCTGCCGTCCGGGAAGTGTTGGTGCCCTTTAGGCGTGAGTCTCCAAAGGTTCGATGGACGGCCTGGCCCCGCTGGCGTGGGGCTGGCCTCCACAAGAGCATCGTCTTCAAGGCTGCGCAGATGCCGGCGCATGGCTTGCACGGAAATTCCCAGCGTCTCTGCCAGTGTCGCCGCGCTGGCTTCGCCCTGCCTTAGAAGCAAGGTGAGCGTGGTTTCGCGGGTAGGGGCCTGAGCCTGAGCGCCCATGGGATGAAACTGTTGAACTCACGATGCCACGGGAAAGCCGCAACCGCCTTGAGAGTCCCCTGCCGTCTTTGCCAGGATTAACGAAGATTGAGCCGATGTCTGCTCAGCGGGTGTTCGCCCCTTCAGAATGATGGCGTCTCCGGACGATGGATCCGTGCCCTAGTCTCCTGGAAACGAAACCTTTTTGTTTCGTATCTCGGTCCTGGCCTGACCCTTGGCCGGAGTGTATTCAGACTTTTGTTCTGAACTACGTCCTCTCCTTTCCCCCCTTGAGCCCAATGTCCGATGCGTCCGCTGGCAGCACAGAGCCGACAGCTGAAAGCCTTGAGGTCATTCGCAAATTTGCCGAAACCTATGCCCAACGGACCGGTACCTATTTTTGTAGTGATCCCGGTGTGACGGCAGTCGTTTTAAAGGGTCTTGCTAAGCACAAAGACGAGTTGGGTGGTGCACTTTGCCCGTGTCGTCATTACGAAGACAAGCAAGCAGAAGTCTCTCAGGCTTTTTGGAATTGTCCCTGTGTGCCAATGCGAGAGCGGAAGGATTGCCATTGCATGTTGTTTCTCACCGAAGACAATCCCTTCCGCTGCGAGGAGCAGACCATCAGCACTGAAACGATTCACGCCACAGCAGGTTGAAGGCCATGACCAGTACCTCCACACGCGATCTCGTTAGTCAGCCGTACAAGTACGGGTTTGTCACTGATATCGAAACTGAGAAGATCGCAAAAGGTCTTAGCGAGGAGGTAGTGCGACTGATTTCTTCTAAGAAGAATGAGCCGGAATTTCTCCTTGATTTTCGGCTCAAGGCTTATCGCCATTGGCTTAAGTTGCAAGAGCCTGACTGGGCTGAGTTGGGTTATAAAGCTATTGATTATCAGGAGATTGTTTATTACGCTGCGCCCAAGCAGCAAGATAAAAAGCAAAGTCTTGATGAGGTTGATCCCAAGCTTCTCGAAACGTTTGACAAGCTTGGGATTCCGCTAAGTGAGCAAAAAAGGCTTAGTAATGTTGCCGTGGATGCTGTCTTTGACAGTGTTTCGATCGCAACCACCTACAAAGAAAAGCTTGCAGAGCACGGAGTGGTTTTTTGCTCCTTTAGTGAAGCGGTTGTTGAGCATCCTGAGTTGATCGAGAAGTATCTCGGTTCGGTTGTCCCTAGTAATGATAATTATTTTGCGGCTTTGAATTCTGCTGTTTTTAGTGATGGATCATTCGTATTCATCCCAAAGGGAGTGGAGTGCCCAATGGAGCTTTCTACTTACTTCCGGATTAATTCCGGTGATACTGGGCAATTCGAGCGCACGTTGATTGTGGCTGAAGAAGGTGCATCGGTGAGCTATTTGGAAGGTTGTACTGCGCCGATGTTTGATACGAATCAGCTTCACGCTGCTGTTGTCGAATTGGTTGTTTTGGATGATGCCTCTATAAAGTATTCAACTGTTCAGAATTGGTACGCGGGAGATGAGAATGGTGTTGGCGGTATTTACAACTTTGTGACGAAGCGC
>NZ_JAKUHK010000172.1:0-4338 GCF_023630655.1 Synechococcus sp. MU1655
ATCTGGATCACCAACGAAATCATCCATAACCCCTCAGTGAATGACCACCTAAGAGAAATGGACGTGTTGTTCATCTCCGTGGAGGGTGGAGTGAAGGACTTTTCGGGCGTGGCAACGGGCGATGTGGTGATCCTTCCCGCTTTTGGCGCCACCGTTCAAGAGATGCAACTGCTCAATGAGCGTGGCTGTCACATAGTTGACACCACCTGTCCATGGGTTTCAAAGGTGTGGACGACGGTTGAGAAGCACAAGAAGCAATCCTTCACGTCGATCATTCACGGCAAGGTGAAACATGAAGAGACGCTTGCAACCAGCTCCTTTGCCGGAACGTATCTCGTCGTTCTCGATCTTGAGGAAGCCCGGCTTGTCGCTGATTACATTCTCGGCAAAGGCAATCGTGAATCATTTATGGAACGGTTCTCCAAGGCCTGTTCTCCAGGATTTGACCCCGATCGCGATCTCAAACATTTGGGTGTGGCCAACCAAACCACCATGCTCAAAAGTGAAACCGAAGAAATTGGACGCTTATTTGAGCGAACCATGCTCAGCAAATACGGGCCTACGCAGCTGAATGAGCATTTTTTAGCGTTCAATACCATCTGCGACGCCACCCAGGAGCGGCAGGACGCCATGTTCTCGCTCGTTGACGAAACAGTGGATCTGATGGTGGTCATTGGGGGCTACAACTCCTCCAACACCACCCATCTGCAAGAAATTGCCGTCAGCCGTGGCATTCGTTCCTTCCACATCGACACTCCAGAGCGGATCCACACCGACAACTCGATCGAGCACAAGCCCCTTGGCGAAGAGCTCACAGTCGAAGAGTTATTCCTGCCCAGTGGGCCCGTAACCGTAGGGATCACCTCGGGGGCCTCCACCCCAGATCGAGTTGTGGAGCATGTCATCCAGAGACTGATCACCCTGAGCGAAAACTGATCACCAGCTCCCTTTACATTGGTTCATGATGGCGACTTCTCCAACCGGGGACCTCCACACGTGCTGCTCTTGACGAGACCCTCAACCGACACATTGCGCGGTAGCGATAGCCGTCAAGTTCGCTGCTATCGCAGTCAATTTCGCGATCGCATGGAGATGCGTGCCGACTTTCAAACCGTTGGCACCTACCTCGATCTTCACGAAGGCTGGTTTCGACGTTGTGCTGCACCCATGGAGGTCACGGTCATTGACGAGCAGGCCTATGCCCTCACTCTCGGGCGATTTGGCAATTTCGGGTTTGAGGTGGAACCAACGATCGGATTGCGCCTTTTACCGCAGAAGGCTGGCAATTACGCGATCTGTACGGTGCCTCTCAGACATCAAGATCCAGCCTTAGCCGATCTCTATGACGTTGACTTCCAGGCCAACCTCAGTCTTGAAGACAACAGCTCAAGCGACTCACCTGAAGAACTCACCGCTGTGAGCTGGGACCTGGACCTTTCGGTTTGGATTCACCTTCCCAAGATGATCACGCTGCTTCCTGATGGGCTGGTTCAGTCCAGCGGTGATCACCTCTTGCGCCAAATTGTGCGACAAATTTCAAGGCGACTCACCTGGAAAGTCCAAGAAGATTTCCATGCCAGTCACGGGCTGACCTGCCCGCCGAGAAGGCGGGCTGCCTTCTGATCAAGATCAGCGGTTCTCCCAGATTTTGTTCACGATCTGCATTCCGCTCACCGCCTGCCAAAGGAACAAGGTGAGCATTCCCATGTTGAGCCCAACGTGAACTTTGCGCGCAATCACATTGCCCTGCTGCATGAACGGAGCCAAGGCTGCCGCTAGAGCAATCATTCCGGTCATCGCTAAGCCCACGAGCAGATGCGGACCCACAAACAACTTGCCGTTGTTGAGGTAAGTCACGGCCATACCTCCGATCATTCCGGTCACCATCACCGCGAGGATCAGGCTTCCCCAGCGGTAATGACGCTGAGCAAACTTGCCCGGCAATAGGGCCTTGCGCTGCTCTGGGGTCCCTGTCCGAACCTTCTTGGCTTTGATGCCAAGAAACATCGAATAACCACCTGCGGCCAAAAGCCCCCACATCATCAGGGGGTGCATAAAGCTGGCGGCAAAAGGCAGAGCTGGCAGGTTCATGGGTCAGTTCGTTGGGTGGACAGTCAAAACGAGATTAGGTGCCCGTGTTCTTAGTGAAGAAAGTGACGGCGTCCGGTCAACACCATCGCCAAACCAAGTTCATCGCAAGCTTTGATCGAGTCAGCATCCCGAAGGCTGCCGCCTGGATGGATAACGGCCTTAATGCCATGGCTTGCGGCAAGGCGAACGGTGTCATCGAACGGGAAGAAGCCATCACTGGCGAGCACTGCCCCCACGGCTTGTTCACCAGCAGCCTCTAAGGCAAGTCGAGCAGAGCCAACTCGATTCATTTGACCTGCGCCAACACCCAGGCTCTGCCCATCGCGTGCGACCAAAATCGCATTCGAGCGCACGTGACGCACAAGCTGCCAAGCAAATCTGAGATCGGCGTGTTCAGACGCGGTGGGTTGGCGCTGGCTCGCCACCGTCCACGCGGAGGGATCGATCGGTTGATCGTCGAGATCCTGCACCAACACACCACCAAGAATACTGCGGACATGGTCTTTCGGTGCCGCATCAATGGCCTCAGGCGCCAACTCGATCAGGCGGAGATTGCCTTTAGCCGCCAAAATTTCACGCGCTTCTGGGCTGTACCCAGGCGCCACCACACACTCCAAAAACAGGCTTGTGAGCTCCTTGGCCGCTAGGCCATCAACAACAGAGTTCATGGCAACAATGCCACCGAAGGCGCTGATTCGATCACCATCAAGAGCTCGAGTGAGGGCGATGGCTACGCCATCACCCACCGCCACTCCACAGGGATTGGTGTGCTTGACCACCACAGCCGCCGCTTGTTCAGCGGGATGGAGACCAGATGATCCATAACCAAACTCACGAACGGTGGCCAGGGCCGCTTCCAAATCGAGCAGATTATTGGTACTGAGCTCCTTCCCTTGGAGCTGCTTGGCCCCCCCCCATCCCATGGGGCTACTAAACCAAGCCGCTTTCTGGTGCGGATTCTCCCCGTAACGCAACGTCTGCCGAAGCGGAAGAGCTTCCAACCAAGGCAAGGCTTCTGCTGGAGCCGCGGCCTCAACATCAGGTTGCAACTCAGGACGAGATTGCATCCAGCGACTAATGGCAACGTCATACGCAGCCGTATGGGCAAAAGCCTCCAAGGCCAACTGCCTGCGCACATTGGCGTCCACACCTCCAGCCGATCCAGACAGCGCTTCCAAAAACCTGTCGTACTGCTCAGGGCTGGTGAGCACCGCAACATGGGCATGATTTTTTGCCGCAGAGCGAACCATGGTGGGTCCGCCGATATCGATGTTCTCAATGGCCGTATCCCAACTCACATCGGGGGTTGCGACGGTTTCCCTAAACGGATAGAGATTCACAACCACCACATCGATGGGGTCGATCTTCTGTTCGCGGAGATCCGCCTCGTGGGCCGAATCTCCGCGTCGCGCCAAAATTCCACCATGAATTCGAGGGTGGAGGGTCTTCACGCGACCGCCAAGAATCTCTGGCGCACCGGTGTGGTCTGCCACTCGTGTGACAGGCAATCCAGCCTCTTCAAGCACTTTGGCGGTTCCACCACTGGATAGCAGCTGATAGCCATGGAGCCGATGGAGAGCCTCAGCAAGGGGCACCACCCCACGCTTATCAGACACGCTCAGCAAGGCAGTTGGAGCCATGGCAGCAGGACGAAAGACAGGGCTTGAGCCAACCTACGCAGCAACCGCGCACTTGATGCCATGGCCGCCGATCTGCTCTGCCAACCCTCACGCAAAGCTCGGGCACGGCTGGTGCTTCTTCATGGCTGGGGAGCCGATGCCGGCGACCTGATGCCGCTGGGACAAGCGCTTGCCGATGCGATCGCGACACCACTTGAGCTGGTTGCCCTGCAAGCCCCCCAACGCCAAACTCAAGGATCGGGACGCCAGTGGTATGGCCTGTTTCCAGCCAACTGGGCCGCTGTTCCAGCAGCTGTTAAAGGATTAAAAGAACGCATCAAAAGCCTGAGTTCAGAGGAGATCCCACTGGAAGCAACGGTGCTCTTGGGCTTTTCTCAAGGAGGAGCCATGACCATGGCTGCCGGCTGTGACTTGCCTCTCGCAGGATTAATCGCATGCAGTGCCTATCCCCATCCCAACTGGCAAGCTCCTGTCATTCGCCCCCCTGTACTTCTTCTGCATGGGCAGAAAGACGATGTTGTGCCGCATTCAGCGGCCTTGGCGCTTAAAAACGAGTTAGTGCAGAGCAATCAAGCGTGTGACCTCTTCAGTTTCGACAATGGACATG
>NZ_JAKUHK010000173.1:0-4334 GCF_023630655.1 Synechococcus sp. MU1655
AACGGTGGGCAGGGTGTTCAATCCAGAGTTCCTAACCACGGACAGCCAGGACGGCCAGCCCGTTAACAGCTTGATCCAATACCTCCAGGACCAATCGCCAGACGTGCTGCAGCGGGTGGCTCGATCAGCTAGTAACGATATTCAAGACATCATTCGCCACAACGTTCAAGGATTGCTGGGCATGCTTCCTGGCGAGCAGTTTGAGGTGAAAGTCACCTCTAATCGCGACAATTTGGCCAACATGTTGGCCTCCGCGATGATGACTGGGTATTTCCTGCGTCAGATGGAGCAGCGCAAGGAGCTTGAAGAAGCGCTTTTCGCTGATGATGAAATGGCTGTGAACCCAGACAATGATTTAAATCTCTGAGTCCATTTCGTTTTGACTAATTGCTGCAATCAGTCTGTTTTGAATCTTTTTCATTGTTTGCATTGATCGACTGATTTGTTGGAAAATCAGTCTTTTTTTAATGGGTCGTCAGGGACAAATCCAATCTTTAAAAGTTGCTCGTCGATGCCACCGAGGAAAGCCCAATTCCTCTCGTTAGGTGCCCATGTTTTCTGTTTCAATTCCGATCGCAACGTCGATGCATCCTGAGTGGTGAATGGCAGCGGCGCGCTGTAATGGGCGGGGATCAACCAGCGCAGATCCGATTTGGATTCCAGTTGTTGAAGCCAGGCGGTGATCGCTTCTTGGGCTCGCGGTAACACCAGACGTTCCAGCACCGGGGCCACCTGCAGCTTGGCTGCTTCATCCCCCATTAAGGCCGCAGCATCATCACGCCACCCCTCTTGCCAATCAAAGGGGTACAGCCCGAAATGGGCTGTCCAAGTCCGCAAGCCAGGCCGGAAGGCATGGCGCAACAGCTCTGCCATTGGTGGCACGCGCAAGCAATGGGGCCTGAGATACGAGGCGAAGAGCACCAATCGGGCCCAGCCACGCCGGCGGGCCTCAGGCGAATCAGTGAGGGGTTGATCACCACGCTCGCGCGCATGAAACAGCACAGGCGTGGGATCGCGATCAAAGATCGCGGGTGGTGTGGAGTAAATGCCCACCAGGGCATCGGTAATCAACAGGGAGCCACTGGGTTGATGCAGGCAGCTGATCTCTTGAAACCGGCCTACACCGAGATCGAGTGGACCAAGCGAAATCCATTGGCATACCTCGGGATGGGGCACGCCATCCCTGAGCAAAACTTTGGTGCGTGCTGCCGGTACCCCGAGCCAGCTCAGAGGAAGTTGCACTGGAAAACTCCACTGGCCTGGGCAGACCCACACGTCAGCCTTAGGGAAGGCGCGAGCGAGGGGGCCGAGCGGCAGCTTGTGCTCCAGGCCAGATGCGGTGGGCAACACGATCGTGCAGACGGGCCCATGCTCAGCTTCCAGTGCTGCCAGGCCAGCGAGCAATTCCGTCGTGGGGGGCAGCGGATTCACCAGCATCAAGCCACCTGGCACCTTCACCACGGTGAGCCGGATCGGCACCGCCACGTAATAGATGCCCTGGAGCTGCTCAAAGCTCCACACCTGGCCGGGGATCAGCTCTTCAACATGGGTGGCGCGCTTGCCATAGGGATACAGCGGCAGCAGCGGCCACCAAGGCCAGCGTTGGTCGGCTGGCGAGATGCCCTCAGTTGCACTCAGATCACTTGCCATCACTCAAATCGACTGTTCCGTTGTTCCAGGTTGTGCAAGTCGGCATAACCTTGTGCAAGTGGTTTTAGGGACAACTTAGGGATAAAATAGGCAGACATGCCGCCCTGTCCCTAGATGACAGACACCACTGGGCAACGCCGAAACAGCGCAAGGCTGAAGCAGCTCTCCCAGTATCTCCGGACCGTTCATTCAGAGCGGTATGGCCTATCTCTCAGGCGTAAAAGCAGACCTAACGGTCAGGAGCTGATCTACCTCTCGTTCAGGACGCGACCTGATGGGGGGGGGGATCAGAAGTGGCTGAAACTCAATGCGTCCTATGAGGACACAGACCTCGCTATTTCGCGTGCCATCGATCAGGCCTTAGCGGACTTCGACAGCAACGTCAAAAGGAATGCGGGTGGTCCTGTTGGTAGCTCACTTGGTGTCTATCAAAGACAGGCTTTAAGCCGCATCGAAACAGACGGGAACTCTGAGAAGCACGTTGCTCGTCGTGTGAAGTGGATTAAGAGCTGCGTTCAGTGGCTCTCCGAAAACAACGGCAGGGCTTCGAGCCGAGAGGATCTGCTGCGTTGGATCGCAAGTTGGCCAGCAGAAGCGAGAAGTCGTCGTGATGCCATCTCCTCTGCATGCCTGATCTTCGGGATCGCGACGGATGGCAAGCAACTCAACCCAGGCAAAGAGTTTGCTTACCAAGAACCCCAGGCAGGGCAGGGACGACCGATTGATCCTGAAGAGGTACAGCGCGTCATCTTGAAACTCTGGGATCGAGCTGAAACCTCTGAGCTTGCTCATGCAGCCGCATGGCTGACGTCTTGGGTTGCTCTCACCGGTGCTCGTGGCGCGATGGTGATGGCCTCACAACTGTTGTGGACTCCTCCAGGAAGGGTGGAAGTAGTCGTTGGGGGTTATGTGGAATGCCGTGATAGCAAAAGGGGTAGGAACCGGCAGGCCCAACTCTGTCCTTCATGGAAAGAGCTTCTTGAAGCTGTTGGGATTGAAAAACTGAGCACTCCTCCGCAACGCCTCCGAGATGCCGCCAGCCCATGGAATGAGAAACCCAGCCAAGAGCAACAGAGGAGAACAGAGCAAGAGCTCAACGCCATTCACGGCTGGATCTGGCGTGAATTTTCAGAGGACCGCGGATTGAAAGCAGATCGTGATCTCATCGGGCTACGCACTCTTAGGCACAACGCTGCAAGACGTCTACTGGAAGTGAAACAGCTCGACCTTATCCAGATCGCAGGTCTCCTCTCAACATCTGAGGACATGCTCCGTAAGACCTATTCAGACCATCACCGTTTCCGCTCGAACGAGATCATTCGAGAGGTCTTTGGTTGAATACATTGAATTATGAATGAAGTATCCCTAGATAAATGCAGTCATCAACTCCATGACAACACTCTGCGCATGTACCTTTCATCATCCACTCACTTACATTTATTGTAACAATCGCAAGCGAGATGTAAAGTTACCTAAGTGTGGGTTCTTTGACCTAACTATGAGGGCAATGCTCAACTAGAAATAAAGTTCTAAGCTGAGCACCTTGATCTTTTAATGCCAAAAGCTTCGAGTCTGGTTTTTGCAAATGGACATCTACATCGACAGAGCGGTTTTTAAAAAGGCATTTGACATGCTTCCGCCGGCCTCCAAGTCTCAGATAAATTCAAAAACAAAATTTCAGGAATCTGTATTCGAAATTCCAGAAGAATCAAGCAGTAAATCTCCAAATCTTAAGTTGAATAATATTATTTGGTTTATTCAACGACAGCTTCTTCCTCCCAAGCAAAAGCAACCAACAGGCCTTAGCAGTGATAATTCAAAGCGATGGTGGCAGTCAGCCGGAATAGACAAGGTCATCGCAGCCCAACTCGCTGAAAAACTTGTAGAAAAATTAGCTGCCCAAAAAATATTCCCTGATGGGACTCTCCTTGAGAGTAAACCTGTTTATCGCCTCGAGAACGAAGTAGATCTATCAAGCAGTGAGGGTTATGGATTCGTGTACTTTATAAGGAACAAAGATCTTCATAAAATTGGACTGACAGAGAATTTGCTTCGAAGGATGAATGAACTTTCCCCGGATGAAGTGTTGAATGTAGTCCGTTGTACAAACTTTGCAGAACTAGAATTGATGTTGCACAAAGAATTCAAGGAGACCCGGATTCCGCAAACTGAGTATTTTCGATTTGACGAACAACAGATTCAAGCGGTCCATAAACTTATGATAAAAAATGCGGCTTTCTGATGCTTCGGTTTTTCCTGAGTCAATTCACTAGCCATATGAGACCTATGCAAAGTGGCTTGCCAAGCCACTTAAAACACAGTAATCACTGGAGCAAGTCTCATTTTGCCCCTGAAATGGCTCTCAGGCCGTCACAGACGCCCCAATGTCATCAGAACTGCTTCTTGATTCCAGAGGAATTCGCCGCGCGGTGACAGCGGGTTGATCTTGCAGCGGTGAAGTCCATCCCGAAGAAGACCTGCCCTGAGCATGTTCCCCAAGGTGTTCCTATGCAGTCCAAGATAAGCAGCCAACTCACGTGTTCTCATCCAGGTGATCGGGGCGTCTGACATACGAATTAACTCACTACTACAACCTACCCGTGTTGATCGAAAGAACTTAAACCCAAGCCATCAGCGCGCGTTGCAGCCCTCCTATCACCTTCTATAGTCAGAGAATCTCCTGC
>NZ_JAKUHK010000174.1:0-4311 GCF_023630655.1 Synechococcus sp. MU1655
CCTGAGCCCACAATCGCGACCTGCACCAGCGCTTCAACCAAGAATTCAACAACTCTATGAATACGAACGCCTTAACTGCTTTAAGCACAAGACGCGTGGGTTCAATACAGTGATTCAAGGCCAGCTGGACTCTTGACCCATGACCACCTCCACCCCCAGTACTGCGACCCACACAGCCAAAGGTGGAAAAGGCATTCAGATCACGGATCCAGCAATGCTTCAACTCTCGAAGCTCTGCAGAGAGCAAGGCGATGAGCAAATCCTTCGTGTTGGCGTGCGGTCTGGTGGTTGCAGCGGAATGAGCTACACCATGGATTTTGTGCCCGCCTCGGAGATCGAGGAAGGTGATGAGGTTTATGACTACGCCGCCCCCTCGGGAGATGCGTTTCGGGTGGTCTGTGACCCCAAAAGTCTCCTTTACATTTACGGCATGCAGCTGGATTTCAGCACTGCCCTCATTGGGGGTGGCTTCAACTTCACCAACCCCAATGCCACCCAAACCTGTGGATGCGGGAGTTCCTTTGCGGTCTAAGCCACACCGCGTGGGAATCTGTTGACAATTTCCAGAGAATCAGAATCAGCGATGGAGTCCCAGGAATCTCAGGAATCCAGCCTGTTCGAGCAGGCCATGGCCCGTTACCAAGCTGGAGCACCGGCGGCAGAGTTGATCGATGATTTTGTCGCAATCACTGACGCCGCACCCCGTCAATCATCAGGATGGACTTGTTTGGCTTGGCTTCTCTTGCTCTGCGATAAGCCAGACGATGCGTTGCGTTCTGCTCGATTGGCGGTGAAGCTCAACAGCCAAGATCCTCAGGCAAGGATCAATCTGACTCTGGCCATGCTTGAAACCAAAGCCAAGGGAGTTCGTGATCAAATTGCTGTCGTGCAGCAGGTCTTAGCTGTCGCTCCCGAGATGGGAGACGAGCTGAGAGAGTCCATCAACGATGGCTTTAAACGTCGACCGGACTGGCCCGCACTTCTCAAAGTGAAGAGTTGGTTGGAGCTCTGAGGTGGCTCGGCTGCTGCTTCTAAGCAATGGTCATGGCGAAGACCTTTCGGGTGCTCTGCTTGGACAAGCGTTAAAAGCACAAGGGCACGATGTGGAAGCGCTGCCGCTGGTCGGTCGCGGAAATCCCTATGGCGAAGCAACGATCCCACTCGTCGGTCGCACGCGCGAATTCAGTACGGGTGGGCTTGGCTACACAACGTTTCGCGGGCGTCTCACGGAGCTGATCCAGGGTCAGGTGATCTATCTCCTAAGGAGGCTTCTACGGCTGATGCGCATCGCCGGCCGTTATGACTTAGTGGTAGTGATCGGGGATGTGATCCCGGTGATGGCGGCATGGCTCTGCCACCGGCCAGTCGCAACGTATCTAGTGGCGTACTCCAGTCACTACGAGGGAAAACTGCGACTTCCATGGCCCTGCGGAAACTGCCTCAAGTCTCCGAGGTTCAAAGCGGTGTTCAGTCGAGATGCCCTCACCGCAGTGGATCTCAGCGAACAGCTGAAGCGGGAAGTGGAATTCGTGGGCAATCCTTTTATGGATTCTGTTTTGTGCCATAGCAATCTGCTGCCCTACGCCAAAAGACGCCTTGGACTCTTGCCTGGCAGCCGTCGACCAGAACTTGAACACAATTTGGTGCTGCTTCTGGGCGTGATCGAGCAAATCCCGATCTCGCAATACGGCCGTGGGGACCTTGAGATCGACCTGGCACTCGTTGGAGCCCTGGGAGATGACCACTTGAGCAACATTGCGCAATCCCATGGCTGGACTCTTGTTCTGGGTCAAGACACCTGCCCAGCACGGTTAGAGAAGGGCGATCGGCAGATTCAGGTGCGACGGCAGGGTTTCACATCTGTGCTTCTCTGTTCAGACCTCTTGCTTTGTATGGCCGGCACAGCTGCGGAGCAAGCCGTGGGCTTGGCCAAGCCCGTGCTGCAACTCCCTGGTCAAGGCCCCCAATTCACCGCTGGCTTCGCGGAAGCCCAGCGACGGTTGCTGGGTCCAACCGTTTTTTGTGCTGCCTCCCCTTGTGAAGGAGACGAGCTTCTCCAAGCAACAGCCAAACTGGCCATCGAGCTGCTGGAACGAAGCGTGAATGACCCAGACCTTCGTCGTGATTGTCGGGAGCAAGCGATGCAACGGTTAGGTCCCCAAGGTGGAGGTAGGAAAATGGCTGACTTGATCAGTGGGCTACTGCAAAAGAGCTAGATGACGTCAAACAACCTTGAACCCCCATGGAAACGCTGGCTGGATCGTCTGCTTGTTCTGGATGTGTTTCTGGTGTTGGGAGGTGCGGTTTGGTTTGCGGTGGCCGTCATCGCTGACGGGCAAGGCCTCAAAGCGCCCATGCAGCAATTTCAGCGGCTCTGGGATCCCCTCTTCACCCCAGCGATTGGATTACTGATGGCAGCCGCGCTGATCAACGGCCTGTGGAGCTGGTGGCAGCGTCGAATGCAGCAGGCAACTCAGAACAATGACAATTGAAATCCAGCACTGCTTGACGCGTTGACTGGACCCGCTGTCCTTCCAGCACCACCTTTGCTCCATCGCCAAGCAACACTTTCAAGAGTGGGGCGGGGACGGGCAGCAGGCTTGGACGCCCCAAGCAACGGCCCAAACAGGCCGAGAACGTGGCCATCGTGACCGGTGTTGGAGCGACGGCATTGACAGCCCCCGTCCAAGCGTCGTTCTCCACAGCGGCAAGGATCATCCGACAGAGATCGCTGCGCTCAATCCAACTCATCCACTGACGACCTGTACCAATCGGCCCACCGAAACCAATCCGAAAGATCGGCAGCATTTTGCCGAGCGCGCCACCATCGGCCGCCAGCACGATCCCAATGCGCAACACCACCAAGCGAGTGGCATCAGGCTTGTCCGCCGCTACCGCTTCCCAGCGTTGACAAAGACCAGCTAGCACATCGCTACCAGAAGGGCTCGATTCGTCAAAACACTGATCTGCACTGGTTCCGTAATACCCAACAGCAGATGCATTTATCAACACGCCAGGAGGCTGGGCCAAATCCGCCATCGCATTCACAAGCTGACGTGTGGTCTGAAGGCGACTGTCTTCCAGCAGTTGAAGATGTGCTGCAGTCCATCGCTTCTCGGCAATCGGTTCGCCCGCCAAATTCACAACCCCTTGCGCTTGCGCCAAGGCCTGCTGTAGGGGGCTAGATGGCGCCCAACTGATCGAATCGGCTGGGTTGCACTGCACCCAAGAGAGGCCTGCGAGACAACTGGCAGGAAGTCCGGCAGGAGCTGACCGGCGACTGACGATGGTGAGATCGTGCCCAGCGGTTTGAAGCATGGGAACCAATGCACGTCCGACAAGTCCGGTGCATCCGATCAGCAAAAGGCGCATGGAGTCTCCATCTTGTCTGCTTCGAGAGGTTAGGCAGCAGCGTCAGGATCATGTTGATGAGAAGGAAGTATGAGATTCATGCGTTCAGCCAAGGGGACGAGGGCAAACCCCTGAATGAACAGGCCGAACAGCACGACAGCAAGAGCGAGAGGGGGCATCGATGCCCCCCAACGAACGCCAGACGACCAGGCATCAATGGCCATTGCGATTGGAACCGCTCCACGCAATCCCGCACAACTCACGAAGATCCGTTCATTCCTGGTGAATGTGGTGCGCCAAAGCAGGGCATTCACCATCAAAAATCTCACCGCCTGCATCAGCAGGAATAAAACGAAAGCCCAGCCAGCAGCACGAACCACATCCTGCGGGGCTACCACAAGGCCCATGCACAGGAACAGCAAAAGCTCAGCCATTTTTGCGTAACTGGAATGGGCCTCAGCAAGCGCCTTTCGATCTAGGTTTGAGCCATTACCAAGCACTAAGCCCGCCACGTAGGCCGCCAAGAGTGGGCTCCCACCCAGCAATAACGTTCCACCGGTTAACACCATCAGCAACGCCAAGCTCACGACAGGGAGCATGGCCGCATGGTTGAGGGTTAGCCGGGTTCCTAGAAGCTGCAGGGTGAGGGTGCCGCCAATAAAACCCAACAAGATTCCAAGCACAAACTGGCGAACAACATCGGTGACCAAGGCCTCGGTGCCAACACCATCACCACCGGCCAAAGCCAACGCCAATCCAGCCAGAACAACAGCCATGGGGTCGTTGAAGCCCGACTCACACTCGATCAAGTCGATTAATCGCTTTGGCAAGCGCCCGGCTAAGGGACGGAGCAGAACCAATACAGCAGAGGCATCCGTACTGGCCACCATGGCGCCAACAAATAGAACTCGCGGCAGCATTGCTGGATTCGTTCCAACCCCACTAGCTGCGCCCAGTCCG
>NZ_JAKUHK010000175.1:0-4282 GCF_023630655.1 Synechococcus sp. MU1655
ATCTTGATCAACGCTTTGGGAAGGGATTCACCACGAAACTCCAGAAGGCCATTTTGGCTTTAACCCCCACCAACGTGCGACAGAAAACCATCTTGGAGTTGTTTGCCGCCAAACGTTTTATTCCAGCGCAGGAATCTCAATATCAACCCATTGAGCAGGTGGGTCGTCAGCTCGGCAAGATCCGTTGACCTCTCTTCTTGAGTTGGTGAACGTCAGCCTGAGTGGCCCAAGAGGAGATCGACTGCGCTCGATCTCCCTCTCGGTGTTTGAGGGAGAGCGGATCGCCTTGCTTGGACGGAGCGGGGCCGGAAAGAGCACTTTGCTGGCCATCGCCAATGGCAGTCTTCGTGTTGAGCAGGGAGAGGTGCGTTGGTGTGGTGCGTCGATTCGCACCATGCCTCGTCGCCAAAAAAGGGAGATTGGAATGCTCTGGCAAGACCTGCTGCTTGTGGAGGAGCTCAGCGTTGGACAGAACGTCAACAGCGGTGCCTTGGGCCGTCACAACCTGATCTGGGCATTGGCCAATCTGTTGTTCAATGTGGATCAATCCGCCTGCAAAGATTGCTTGCAGCGGGCAGGTTTTGATGCTGATCTGATCGATCGTGGCTTGATTGATGCTCCGATCCGCCAGCTGTCAGGAGGGCAGAGACAACGCGTGGCTCTTGCCCGTTTGCTCCGTCAGCAACCGCAACTGATCTTGGCCGACGAACCGATTGCAAATTTGGATCCTGCAATCGCCTCTGACTTATTGGATCACTTGTTGAACCGTTCGCCCGAGGGGCAGCTGAATTGTGGCGCTCAGGCGATTGTGATCAGCTTGCATCAACCCGAACTCGTCCATCGCTTTGATCGTGTGATCGGTTTGCAGGATGGGCAGCTTGTGATGGACCAACCAGCAGATCAACTCACTCCTACTGACCTTTCCAGGTTGTACGCGGCCGGATGAACCGCCCGAGACCAGCGGCACCCCTGCTCACCTTGTTGCCTGCCATGGCTCTGGTGCCCGTTTTGATCGTGACTTTGATCGGGCTGCATGGAGGCGGGCTGTCGATTTGGCAGCAATTCCTTTCAGGAGCCCTGCATCCGTCGTTGGATCCCGATGTCCTTCATGCGGTTTGGCATGGTCTTGGAGTCACCATGGCCACGGCTTTTCTGAGCTGGAGTCTCAGCTTGTTGTTGGGTGTGCTTCTCGGCAGCGCTTGCGCGGATGTGGTGTGGAGAAGCTGGACTCTTCCCCCTTGGCCAGCGAAAGCGCTACGAGGGGTCCTTGCCATCCCAAGAGCGGTGCATGAGCTGGTTTGGGGCCTGTTGTTGCTTCAGGTGTTGGGGCTTCATCCCTACGTTGCTGTCGCTGCGATCGCGATTCCTTACAGCGCCCTCGTGGCAAGGATTTGGCGAGATCATCTCGACAGCGCAGATCATCGTCCTCTGAATGCCTTAATCAGCGCAGGGGTGCAGCCCCTGTCGGCCTTGATGACGGCTCTCAACCCAGGAATGGGCACTGTCTTGATGAGCTACGGGGGGTACAGGCTCGAATGTGCCTTGCGAAGCGCCACCTTGCTGGGGGTTTTTGGTTTAGGGGGGCTTGGAACCGAACTGCAGCTCACCCTTCAGTCGTTGCAGTTTCGTGAGCTGTGGACAGGGTTGTGGGTTCTATCGGCCGTGATGTTGATTCTGGAGCAGCTGTTGAGATTTTGGCGAGGACGTTCTGGAGACGGGCTTCAGGGTCAACGTCGAATTCTGTTGTTCGGCACCTTGACGATCGTTTTGGGATTGATCGGCACGTTTTGGCTACGGCTGATCGTTCCTGATCAGTTTTCTGGACTCAGCTGGATCGGGATGGAGGTTCCTTCCTGGACCCAGCTGAGTGCGGCCGCCACTGAACTTCCTTGGCTGCGCATGATTTTGGAAACGCTGGGCCTCACCTTGTTGGCTGCGGGGATTGCGATCGGACTTCCCCCCCTGGCCTTGCTCATATGGCCCTCCTCCAGGTGGCATCAGTGTTGCTCGTTGTTCTGGGCCTTCATGCGCTGGATCCCACCGCCATTGATGGTGCTGCTCCTACTGCTCAGCAATCGCCCGAGCCTGGCGATTGGTGCCTTGGCGATCGGACTTCACAACAGTGGGGTGATGGGGCGGTTGCTGCTCGAAGGGCTTCAGCAACAAAGGGGTCAGCGTCAAGAAGCCCTCAGAGCGATGGGGAGTTCAGAGCGGATGAGCTGGTTGTATGGCCTGCTCAGTCCTCAAAGTCCTAGCTATCTGGCTTATGGGGCTTACCGCAGTGATGTGATCCTCCGCGAAACAGTGGTGGTGGGAATGATTGGGGGAAGTGGTTTGGGCTGGCAGCTGCTGGAATCACTCAGCTCCTTTCATTGGGCTGCGGTGGTGTTAGTGCTTTCTTGCTATTGCGCCCTCACCATCAGTGGGGAATCACTCAGTGACCGCTGCCGTTCGCTCTGGCTGCAAAGCTGACGTCTGGATTGCGTGACCGCCAGTGATGACAACAGCGCCGCGGCAGCTTGTCGTGATCGGGGATAGTGGCGTGTACGGATGGGGTGATTCAGAGGGAGGGGGATGGTGTGAACGCTTGAGGCGTCAATGGATGACGATGCCCTCAGCCCCCGTGGTGTATGGGCTTGGCGTGCGTGGGGATGGACTGGAGCGCATCGCTCAGCGATGGCAGCAAGAGTGGAGTTGCCGCGGTGAGCTCCGTCGCCAGCAGCCCGATGGTTTGCTGCTCTCGGTGGGGCTCAATGACAGCGCACGGGTGGGCCGGCTTGATGGACGGCAGCAATTGAGTGCTGAAGCGTTTCGCTTCGGGCTTGAGCAATTGCTTGCGGCGATGACGCCAGTCACTCAAGTCATGGTGATGGGGCTCAGTGTTGTTGATGAAGCGGTCATGCCTTTCGCTGATTGCCTTTGGTACAGCAATGAGGCAGTGGCTATCCATGAAGCGCAATTGGAGGAAACGTGCCTGGAAGCCGATGTTCCATTTTTAAGCCTGCACCGAGCGATGGCCGCAGAGCCCGATTGGTTGACCTGGTTGGAACCTGACGGCATTCATCTCAACAGCACAGGTCATCACTGGATTCATCAACGACTTCAGGAGTGGAAGCCACTTCTTCATTGGGCTGGTCTGGAGCCCCATTGTCAGTTCACATCCTTGATGACGTATTGATCCGGGGTCGGAAAATTCGCGCAAGGCTCTGAGTCTCTTCCCCCAGGGAGTTGATCTGGTCGAATTGCCCCTGAGCGATAAAGCTCGCAAAGTTGTTCTGGTGGGCGGCTTTCATACCATTCTTCAATCGATTGGGCGTTACTAGGCATCGCTTGTGTCATCGCTATACCGCTGAAAAGAGACAAAAAAACGAAAGTGATTGAGTGGTGAGTCCGTGATTTGATCATGGTTAAAGGGTTTGTATCGTTCCACTCATAGCAAGTGTTCACTCTTCGGATGGCTTGGTTTTCATCCTTTCGAGTGGAACCTTCCATTGGAAAGGAGGAGGGTGTAAAGGCAGATGAAAGCGACGTTGAAGGGGTCCAAATCACCCACATTTCATGCCTTCTCCTGAGAGCCTTCGACGGCGCGAGCAGCGCAGATTATTGCCCCAGTCAATTCTTGATCGCAACGATGCTGTGCTTGAACATCTTGGATTGGCGCACCATGCCGCCATCCATCAAGCGGCTCGCTTTCCAGGAGAGCAAGACGATTTAGTGCAGGAAGGTCGCTTGGGCTTGATTCATGGAATGGCCAACTTTGATCCTCAACGTGGATGTCGCATCAGCACCTATGTGTTAACCAGGGTGAACGGCCAAATCCTGCATTTCCGTCGCGATCGACAACATGCGCTGAGGATTCCTTGGCGTTTGAAGGACTTGCATAGTCGGGGTGTGCGTCTTCAGGCGCAACGGTTGCAACAGAGTCTGGATCCACTGGATGAGCGAGGCCTCGCAGCATCCCTCAACGTGAGCCCTCACCGTTGGCGAGAGGCCCTGATCGCTCACTCCCTCAGCTACGTGGCTTCGCTTGATGTTGCTCCTTCCATTCAGGCGGTAGACGGAGAGCTGAGAAGCTCCCTGCTTCATCAAATCGAGGATCCCTCATCTGTGCCTGTTTCGGTGGAGGAACCCAGCCTTCGCTGGTTGAAGGACGCTCTGAAGACACTTGAGCCTCAACAGTGTTGTTGGCTCCTTGCTCGCTATGTCGACAACATTCCAATCAAGGACCTTGCTTTGAGAGAAAAGGTTGATGCAGGCTTTCTACGCCAATCAATCCGAGAGT
>NZ_JAKUHK010000176.1:0-4277 GCF_023630655.1 Synechococcus sp. MU1655
TCTGCATCAGCATTTGCGGTGGTTTTGAGTTTGAATTATCACTTTGTTTTGGCAGCATTTTATTGCCTTGGCTTGTGTTCTCTGACGTCCTATATGCTTCCAGCCTTTCTGTCTGGGCTGATTCCTCCGTCAGAACGTGGTCATGCTTTGGGTGTCCTTCTGGGCGGTCAGTTTTCCGGAATCCTCCTCTCTCGATTTTTTAGTGGTGTTCTGGCTGATTTCTTTGGTTGGAGAAGTATCTATCTTGTCTCGTCTCTCCTGATGCTTTTGATTGCATTCCTTTGGCCACGTCTCATGCCGCGGGATGTGGAGTGTGTAGATGTGCCTTATCAAAAGCTCCTTGTCTCGCAATTGGCATTGATCAGGCGATTCGCCGTGCTTCGTTGTGCCTGCGCCAGTCAGGGGCTCCAGTTTGCGGCATTCATGATGATCTGGACTGGGTTGTCTCTGCACTTAGCCAAGGCTCCGTGGTTTTTTGGCTCAGCCCAAATTGGTGCTTTTGGGCTTGTTGGCTTGGCCAGTATTCTTTCGGCGCAGTTTGTGGGGAAGTTTGTTGATCGTTATGGCGCATTCTGGGTGATTATTGGATGCACGCTATCAACGTTGTTGGGCGTGCTTGGACTCTTTTTCGCAGGTTCCTCAACGCTTGCTCTTGTGCTCTGTTTGGTTTGTATCGATTTTGGGGTGCAGGGAAGTTATGTCGCCAATCAATCGCGTGTGTTCTCTTTGGACCAGGCATCGCGATCACGACTAGGCAGTCTGCTTTTTGTCAGTGCGTTCTCTGCATCGGTTGTGGCAGGACTGTTGCAGGTTCGGATTTGGCCAGTGTGGGGCTGGAAAGGATTGCTGACGTTCGCTGTACTTTTGGTTCTGATTGCGTTTGTGACTCAAATCCCTTTGCGTCGAACACCCAAGGTGTCTTTGAGTCGGCCATGAATGACAGATCTAGTGAACTCTCCTAGCGGCACCATCGATCCGGATTTGCACCATGCATTTGGTGAGGGGGAAGGAACTCTTGTCACGCTGACTTACCCCAAACCGCTGCCAATGCGTTTGGATCGTTGGTTAGTGAGTCAGCGCACGGAGCAAAGTCGAGCCCGGATTCAAAAGTTCATTGATGCTGGCTATGTCCGCGTTAATGACAAAACTGCTAAGGCCAAAACGCCGTTGCGCGAAGGCGACCAGGTGCAGCTCTGGATGCCACCGCCAGAGCCGCTTCCCTACCTCAAGCCAGAACCGATGGAGCTGGATGTGCTGTTTGAAGACGAGCACTTGATCGTGATCAATAAGCCAGCCGGACTGACCGTGCATCCTGCCCCTGGGAATAAGGACGGAACCCTGGTGAATGGGTTGCTGCATCACTGCCAGGATTTGCCAGGGATCAGCGGCAAATTACGGCCGGGCGTGGTCCATCGTCTCGATAAAGACACGACCGGCTGCATCGTGGTGGCGAAATCTCAGGAGGCGTTGGTTCGTCTCCAGGCCCAGATCCAACAGAGGATTGCTTCACGTGAGTATCTGGCTGTGGTCCACGGGGTGCCGCAAGGAGAGTCGGGAACGATCATTGGCGCGATCGGTCGTCATCCTGTGGATCGCAAAAAATATGCAGTGGTGAGTGATGACAGCGGTCGCTATGCGCGCACGCATTGGACTCTCCAGGAGCGACTTGGCGATTACTCCCTCTTGCGCTTCAAGCTCGATACGGGGCGAACACACCAGATCCGCGTGCATTGCGCCCATATCAATCACGCCGTGGTGGGGGACATCACTTACAGCCGCTGCAGGAAACTGCCGTTGGAGCTTCCTGGGCAAGCTCTGCATGCCTTTCAGTTGGGCCTCGATCATCCGATCACAAAAGAGCGGATGTTGTTTGAGGCCCCAGTCCCATCGGTGATGGAGAAACTGCTGATCGTGTTGCGGAAACGGTGTACTTAGAGGAGCGTGAGCTCTGTGCCTGAGGCCATCAGCAGTTCGGATGTAAGAGATCCATCCCCGTTGAGTTCCTCTCCACTCAATGCATTGAACCCCACCGTCATGGCTTGACCAGCAGCAAGCGATTGTGCCCAGTCAGCACCTTTGAGCTCGTAGCGGTAAAGGCCGTCTCCAAGCTCTTGCGTGGAGACATCAACCCCCCAGGATTCTCCGTAAAACTGATGAGCGCTGATGAAACTCACCCCCCAATCGTCCAATGATTGATTGCTTTGATTGGTCACGTTCATCGAGACGGTGAAGCCACCGTCCCAAAGATCACCACTCACCTGAATCTCCAGGGGAGAGCCAGTGAGAGGATCCGGTTGCACAGTTCCGGGATCAGAGGGTGAGGGGTTAAGGGAAGAATTTGAATCGGTTGAGCCAATCAGTGGTGTGGTTCCAGAAAGATTGTTTAGGTTCTCTGAGAGTGGATCTCCCAGCTCAACAATGCCTTGGTAATAGTTGATCACAGTGTTGTCGCTGACATCGAGGGCCGGCCACTGAGGCCAGTCAAAGGTGTCATTCATAAAGGGTTCGTTTTGATCCCATCCCAAAACTGTTAAATGATGAATATCGTGGGCAATAGCCACCCCTTCGATGCTAAGAAAGCCATGGGTTCTGGCATGCATCCAGCCGCCATAATGCGGCTCCATCTTGAGGGTATTGATGAAATGTTCTTCGAGTTGATTGGTTGTTAGATAAGTGGCAAATCCTTCATGGCCAAACTGTTCAACCATCTGCATGACGTCGCCACTGCTGCCTAGGCGGGCCGTGCGTTGAATGTCGGCCAGGATTTGTGGGTCGTAGGACGCATCGGCGATCCAACCCACCTTGGCTCCCTGCATGGCAAACCAAAGCCCAACGCCTTGAAGATCGTTCCCCCAGGCCTGGCTGTTATTGGTGAGCTCATTTTCAAAAGCCCATGCGCCGATAGCCTCGATGTCAACTGGGGCTAATCCTGCAAAGTCCCTTAAGCCGTTGTAAGCCAATAACGCTTCCGTTGTAATCGCGGTTCGTCCACCGACAAGTTCGTTGTGCTCTGAGTTGTGATTGGAGTCATGAAAAGAGCCCCAGACGTTGATGTCTGTGAACCCACTTTCGGACGATTGCTGCATGGAGTGGTCATGGTTCATCCCGTGATCCCCCAAGCCGTGTTCTGCCATTGCTGACGTCATTGCCGGCTCCATCGGTGACGTCATCGGAGGTGTCTCAATGATTGGTTCCAGCACCGGCTCTGAAGGGGCGTCAGAAATCCCAGCGCTTTCTTCGTTTGATGGTGAGATCGGCGATATCGCGTTGTCTGTGCCGAAGAGCAATGCAGCAGAAAGCTCCCCTTCGTTTCCTATCTCAGTGCCTTGGGTGCCATTGAATCCAATGCTGACCGACTCTCCTGCTGGGATCCGTGCTCCCCAGTCTTTACCGGTCAGGGTGTACCGCGTTAGGCCGTTGTCGAGACGAACCGCACTGATCTCGGCTCCCCAAGGAGCCGTGTTGATGAGGTGAGGGCTATCGAAGCTATAGCTCCAGTTTTCGAGATCTTGTGTGGATGTGTTGGTGAGGGTTATTGCAGCCGTGAACCCCCTCCACCAGCGATCACCGGTGATGGAGGTTTGCAAGACATTCGTGGATTCCATGGCCCTTGGTATGGGGGACAATCTCATCTCAGCTCTGAAGTCCAACCAAGTTCTGACTCCCAGGGCGGAACCTGTGTCTGAATGTATTCATGGTGGAAATAGCGGCTTATCTTTCCCTGCCCTTGTCCAATTTGCGTCAGAAAACTGTTCGTTTGCGGGATGGTTTTTGTGCAGTGATTAATCGGCTAAGGCTGTGAAGCAAGATCGAACATTGCCAATATCTTGCCGATAAGATTTTGCCAATCGTTATGCGTTCAAGTTGTTTTGGTTGGGCGCCTCATCTCACGATGGAGAGGATTCAGCCGTTTGAAGAACGAATCCAGTTGCTGGAAAACGAAAACGAAGGCGAAGGGGTGCATCAACACCACAACATCGAGTCATGGATGAATGCCCGCTGGTGTTATCGGTTTCTGGTTGGCAGCAGCGGACAGGCTTCGACCAAGGTGCGGGTAATCGCAGCCTCTGGGTGGCGTAGCAACTGATCGCCAGGACCTTCTTCCACAACCTTGCCTCGATCCAGCACGATCACGCGATGGCAGAAGCCACTCGCCACCGAGAGGTCATGGGTCACGAAAATCATCGCCAGGCCTAAGTCTTGCTGCAGACGTCTCAGCAGGGCCAGGACTTCAGCTTGGATCTCCGCATCGAGCATGCTCACGCTCTCATCGCAGA
>NZ_JAKUHK010000177.1:0-4268 GCF_023630655.1 Synechococcus sp. MU1655
CCAAATCAGGATCGGTCAGTAAGTCATAAGCCCGCTCTGTTCTCTCCCATCGATGGTCACGATCCATCGCCCAGTAGCGCCCACAGAGACTGGCAATTCGGCCAATTCCATGGGTGTTGATTGCCGCTTGGATTTTGCTCAGGTGTGTTGGTGCGCTTTGGGTCGGCGTGTCTCGTCCGTCGGTGATCGCGTGGATGGCCACGTTCTTGAGACCCTCCTCTGCCGCCCATTCGAGAAGCCCACAAACGTGCTCTACATGGCTGTGTACGCCGCCATCGGAGCAGAGACCAAGCAGATGGAGGGTGCCACCAGTCCTGCGTAGACGTTCGGCGACTGATTGAAGAGCTGAGGTACTGCCAAGTCGGCGCTCGCGCACAGTTTCACTGATACGCACTAACTCTTGACGGATAATCCGACCGGCTCCAATGGTGAGGTGCCCTACTTCTGAATTCCCCATCTGACCGTCGGGGAGTCCCACATGGGATCCGCTCGCTTCAATAAGGGCGTGGGGATAGGCATGCCAGAGCGCATCGATGACCGGAGTTGAAGCGCTGCGGATGGCGTTGTGCTCAGTGGAGTCACAAAATCCCCATCCATCGAGGATCGCAAGAACCACAGGTGCAACGGGAGCGTTGCTGAGAAGATTTCCTTCGAGGTCGTTCGGTACGTTCACTCCGTCAATCTCAGTTCTTAAGTCCCTCTACAGAATCAAGTTACCTCCCTGCAGCCCAATGGTTCTGATTCTTGCCTTTCAGGTTTGCAAAAGCTGATCGTGCTGGGGAAAATCGTTCATACACTGATCGCCTTAAAAAAAAGCGATGGCTGATCGAAACGTTGGTGATGATCGGATTGAAATTCTCTCTGCGGATGAGTTGCGAAAAACCGTAACGCGCCTGGCATCTCAGGTTTTGGAGTCTGTGCCAACCGTTGAATCTCTGGTGCTTTTGGGGATCCCAACCCGCGGCGTTCAATTGGCTGGTGTCATTGCCAGCTCCTTACAAGATCAGAGCGGACACGTTGTGGCGACTGGCACCCTCGACCCCACCTTTCATCGTGATGATTTAGGTCGAGTGGGTGTGCGCATGGTCCAGGCCACCGATCTACCCGTGAGCGTGGAAGGAAGAGATGTTGTGCTCGTGGATGACGTTGTCTTCACTGGGCGAACCGTCAGAGCAGCGTTGGAGGCCATCCAGGCCTGGGGCAGACCACGCCGAGTTTCATTGCTGGTGATGGTGGACCGGGGCCATCGGGAATTGCCCATTCAGCCGGATTTTTGTGGCAGGGTCGTGCCGACGCGTCGATCGGAAACCATCGAACTGCGTCTTCTTGGCTTGGATGGAGAGGAGGGAGTTTTCCTTCGCCGCGTGAATGAAAACATCCCCGAATAATCTGGCTTGCCTCAACTCGCCGAGGTCAGCTCGTCCGCTCGGAAGTGGGCCTTGTAACGGCCAAAAGCCACAACGACGGGAAGAGTTGGGCTGATTGGACGTCCCTTCCAATCGTCGAGCACCTTGAAAACCTCTCCCTCACTTCCTTCCATATCGAAACTTTCTCCACGATGTTGGGGGTGGTTGAAAACAACAACACTGGTGGAGACGACAACCTTGTCACCCGGCTGCATGGACGTCCGTTCAAGTCAGGCGATTGTCTCACGGAGAGTTAGATCAAGGTCCCTTAGTGCTTGGCCTGACACAGCGTCTCAGGGCCGTCTTCAACGATGGTTCCACCTAGATCGCGGCAACCGGCCATGAAGGCTTCCCAAGGAGGCATTCCTTCGAGGATGTATGCCTCCACCGCCTCGTTCAACAGATCTCTCGCCACAGTGTGAGCCGGCAAGGCTCCATGGCTTTGGTGTTCTTTCCGATCCCTTAGATCGTCAATGGCCTGCTCTACTTCCTGACGCATGGGTTCGGCTTGGCGTTGCCACCAGGGATGATCGAGCTGGTTGAGCGCGCTGAGGGCTTCCCACCACTGATCTTGGTTCACATGCTCTCTCAGCTGTTCAAGCTGATGGCGATTGCGATTCCAGCTTTCCTTGAGGCTGTCACTTAAGCGACTTCCGGGTCGACCATCGTGCTTCTCCAGGGGACGAAGCATGGTCAAGGCCTCGTTTAATTGGCCCGCTCGAAATTGAGAGAGAGCCTGGTCGCGGAGCTCATCTCTCCAGAGTTTCAGCTGCTTTTGATCTTGCTCTTGTTGCTGCAGGGAGCCAACACCTGAATTGACGAGCTGCTCTTGAAGAAGCAGAGCCTGACCTGGATCAGCTGGATCCCAAGCCTGTTGAGCCAGTCTTCGACGACAAATGGCAAGCTCTTCAGGCGCTTTCTGCCCGAGCCAACGCAGCGCAGCTAGCTGCTCTCCGTAGCGCAAGCAGGCTGGGAGGTTATCCGTTAAGAGCGCCTGACTTAATTTCCGCGGCAGCTGTTGCTCCCATAAATAAGCTCCAGTACAAAGTGCTGCGACTCCACCAAGAGTCGCGATGATCCAAAAATGGGGCAGATGGCGACGCAGCGCCAAAATCCAAAGCCTCTTTAGACGAACTCCTTTCTATGGAGGGGAGAAAGGACTCTCAACTGTGTGTGGACGGACCGTTCACTGCACCGTTATCAGCGTGCACGGTTCGATGGCTAACCCCGTTCTTAGATCTTCTCCGCTCATGACAAGTTTAGCGTCGTCATCAAGGTGAAAAGCTAGGCGCACACAGTCTTCTCCTGGTTGACCCAGTGGATGGAGCTCAAGGCGAATGGTCTTGCTCAACAGAGGCCGAATGGTGTCCGGAACGTTGCTGTTATCCCTAACGGTGGGGATCCCTCCGACGAACACCACTTCGTGTCGTCGGTCGCCGTGGGGTTCACCGAGTACAAGCTCAAGATCCTGTTGATTGCTGCGACTTGCGCTCAGGTTCAGGACCAGGGGTTGAAGAGAAGGCCATGGCTGGCCGCAGAGGAATAAGGGATGCCAGTGATGGGAACTACTACGACGATCCCAGCACCTCAAATAGACGCCTTTTTGGAGGAGATCTCGGATCCTGACCCCAGGGGTGAGATTGAGAGCACCGGTTGCCACGGCTTGAACAGGTGGTGGTGTCAGCAACGGCACCGGCTGCATTGTCTCTGACAACCACTGGCGCATTAGCGGAAGATAGGCTCCACCACCAACTGCGACGACGGCGTTGAGGTCATCTGGTCTGCAGCCCTGCTGGCGGGCCGAGGCCAACGTGCGATCGAGCAGTCCCTCAAGAACCTTGAGCAATCCTCGGCGCTCAAGCAGCGCGTGGAATTGGTTCCGATTGAGCGACAAGGTGATCGGTTGAGCCAGATCGATGCCGCTGGCTAACTCCGTGAGGGTCTCTTCATTTCCGAGATTGGGATCGCTGAGGTTGCATTTCAAACGTTCAGCCGCATTTAAAAGGCTCGTCTGATTTCTCAGGATCAGGCCGGGATCGTTTGGGAGCAGATGATCCAGGATCCAGTGATCCAGATCTCTGCCGCCAAGGGCGATGCCGGCTTTTCCTAAAACCCTTGCCGAGCGCAGGGTCTGTTTGCTGTTTTTGAGGTCGCGTCCACGAAAGCGCAGCAGCTGCGCCAGTGGCGCTGCTTTTCCCTCGCCGCCTTCTAAGGCGACAAGGGAGAGGTCCAACGTGCCGCCCCCTAGATCCACCACCAACAACTTCGAGCCTGCAGGCAGTCCTGCGCCCATGGCCGCTGCAGTTGGCTCGTCCACGAGCGCCACCTCATCAACAGGAAGCCTCGAGCAGGCTTGCAAGAGCCACTGGCGATAACCAAGCGCCTGATCAACAGGAGCCGTGAGCACCAGCCGCTTCACCGACACTGTCGGAGGCAGGCGTTTCCAGATCTGGTGCAAGAGAATTTCGCCAGCTTGCTCAGGACTGAGGGGATGAGATGGCAGGTCGGATTTGTCCAAAACTCCGATCCAGCGTTTGAAGTCGCGATGAAGTTCTAGGGACGTCCCATCGGAGAGGCCGCTGTCGAGGACTTGCCGGCCCACGAGAGGTTGGTGGTTGGTTGGGGAGTTGCTCCAGATGAGGCTTGGGATTTCTCCCGGTCGTTGACTGATGGGTGCCAGGTCTAGGAGTTGAGGGGGCGACGCGCTGCCGTCCTGAAAGGCAACCACCGTATTGGTGCTCCCAATGTCGATCGCAAGTGTTCCTTGAGCGGAAAGATGAAGGTTTTGTTCTTCCTTGGGGGGCTGAACCTCAGCCATGGCCATCTTGATAAGAAGTTCAGGCTACGGGGCCTAGCGATGGA
>NZ_JAKUHK010000178.1:0-4255 GCF_023630655.1 Synechococcus sp. MU1655
TGCACTTCAGAGTGAGCCGATAGGCGCTTACGCAATGGCTCCGGAGTCGATGGCTCTGGCCCCCAAATCCAACCGAGCAAAGGATGTTGCCTCTCCACCACATCGGTTTGGATCACAAGCGTCTGACCTAGTTGGAGACCCTCCCAAGGATGCGTTAGAGCCAGGTACGTTTTTCGACAAACACCCCCAGGCCGAAATTGCTTCGACAACGCAGCCCGGGTTTCGGGCCGACGGGCGCAAACCTGAAGGCCAGACGTGAACCGTCCGAGCCGATGAATCGGCTTTGGCACCGAGATCTCTCCAACAGCGCGGCTGCTCCGCTCCAACAATGACGTCAGCGTGTGCACAAGGAAGCCGCCACCTGGCATCACCGGCAATCCTGAGGGCTTATTCACGACCAGCACATCCCCGTCATCGTGAATGACCTCCCATTGGTCAGGAACCGCAGCCTCCACCCAGGGCGGACGCGCCCAACGAATCCAATCGCCAGCCTTGACCTCAACGTCATCGGAACAAGCCAGACCATTCAGGGTGATTTCCCCGCTGGCCAAGCGCAGCTGCCACGTCGCCACAGAGGAGTGGCGATGGCGCAGCGCCAGCACAGCGCTCAATCGGGTGGACTGTTCCCCTGGCCGAACCCGATCGCAGTACGTCCAGCCGTTGTTCAACGCCGCCGGCCGCCATCCCGCCGGCTCAGCCATTAGGTCACAAGGTGATGTTGGAGGGCATAACGCACGAGCTCCGTGCGGCTAGAGGTTTCCGTTTTGATGAAAAGCCGACTCACGTACTTCTCCACATTGCGAATGGAGGTCTCGAGCTGCCGCGCGATCTCCTTATTCATCAGACCCTCAGCCACAAGCTGCAACACACTTGCCTCCCTTGGCGTGAAATTGTGTTGGACCGGGTCCTGATTGGGTAGGGCATCGGCCTGCGCAAGAAGCGAGCGGATCTCTGTGATCTGCTTGGCCATCTGACCCATATCAGTGTCAGCGAACCGAGCTGCCTCCTGCAACAAACGCTGCTGCCGCAGAGCAACATTTCGGACCCTGGCGACGAGTTCATCAGGGTCAAATGGTTTGGGGATGTAGTCATCCACGCCCGCGAGATAGCCCTGAGTGCGATCCGCTGTCATCCCTTTAGCCGTGAGAAAAATCACTGGCGTTCCGCCCAAACGCTCGTCCTCGCGAAGCTTGCGAAGCAAGCCATAGCCATCCAGGCGAGGCATCATCACGTCGCTGATGACAACATCGGGCAGCATTTGCTGAGCTTTGCTGAATCCTTCTTCTCCGTCCTCGGCCGTCGTGACATCAAACCCTTCGTCCTCTAAGTAAGCCTGAACGGCAGTACGCAAACCAGGCTCGTCATCAACGAGCAGCAACCGTGGTGTCAGAACCTCGCTAGGAGTCTCCGTCATGGACCTGACGCATCTACGCGAAATCTAGAGGCGCTATTGGCTTGGCAACCGCAAAATCTCTTGGGATTCCTTGTGCAACGTGGAGAAACCCAAAGCCTTGGCCTTCTCTGTCAAGGCAGAGGGATCGTCACCAGCAAGCTCTGGCTCACAGGCAGCCCACCACACCAGATGGTTTTCCCGGTTCGCCGAGGTGACCAAACCACCGGGGTTGAGCCGCTGAAGATAAATCGCACTCTGATCGCGTGTGACACGCATGGGATCAGTCCGACTGCAACTCACCGATTCCGTTGGGATGATCAGATTCTCAGGCGATTCCCGCCAAAGCTTGTATCGCCTTAAATCAGGATCAGCCGAATCCACCTGGATGGCAAAAATTCCGAGAATGGACGTGCCACCAAGCTCACGCGTCTCGAGCACGACCAAGTCGGCAGGCCGCGACGCCCGCATCTGTTCAAGGACCTTCTCACGCAGAGATGGCTCTGCCAAGCCGGGCTGCAAAACACCGATCGCGAGCAAACTCAAGCTGGTCATCCAATAAGCCGCACGCATCAGTTAGGACGACAGACTCACACCATGCTGCCAAGCCCCGAAGCCGTCTTGACTCCATCGGCACCGATTGCCCTCGACCATCAAGCCACAACGCCGTGTCACGAGGATGTCGTGACGGCCATGGAGCCCTGGTGGAGTGAACAGTGGGGAAATCCTTCTAGCCGGCAACATCGGCTCGGACTGACGGCCGCCGCCGCCGTGCAGATGGCCAGAGAACAAATAAGCGATTGCCTGAGCTGCTCAGCTGAACAGCTGATCTTCACCAGCGGGGCCACAGAGGCCAACAACATTGCTCTGCTCGGACATGCACGCGCGATCGCTCGCGAGAGGGGACAACCAGGGCATCTGATCAGCATGGTCAGCGAACATCATGCTGTTCTCGACCCCCTGCGGCAGCTTCAGCGCGAAGGCTTTCGCATCACCCTTCTCTCACCAGAGCCGGATGGTCTCCTCGACCCCAAAAAGCTTGAGGCAGCCATCACTGAAGACACCCAATTGGTGAGTGTGATGCTGGCCAATAACGAAATCGGCGTCATCCAGCCACTCCCTGAAGTCGCGGCCATTTGCAGAGATCGGGGTGTGACTCTGCACAGCGATGTCGCTCAAGCCTTCGGCCACATCCCCTTCGATAGCAAAGGACTTGGCGCTGATTTTCTCAGCCTGAGCGCCCACAAACTGAACGGGCCAAAAGGGATTGGCGCTCTGATCTGCAACCCAGGCTTAACGGTTGAGCCGCTGCAATGGGGAGGGGGGCAAGAGCGGGGGTTGAGACCTGGCACCTTGCCGGTGCCGCTCATCATCGGATTTGCCAAAGCGGCAGAGTTAGCAAGAAGCGATCTCGCTAGCCGTCGTCGACGCATCGAACGTTTACGCAATCGGCTTTGGGAGGGCCTGAAACAAGGGCAGCCATCGCTACTGCTCAACGGACATGCCACGGCGCGACTACCGCACAATCTCAACATCACCATTCCAGGCGTCTCGGGAAGCAAGCTGCATCGAGCGCTGCGATCCCAAGTGGCCTGTAGCAGTGGTTCGGCCTGCAGTCGCGGCGAACCTTCCCATGTGCTGATGGCCTTAGGTCGAAGCCGCCAAGAAGCAGAAGCGTCGCTGAGGCTCAGCCTGGGGCGCAGCACCTCGGACGGCGACATCGACCGGGCCATTCAGGCCATCAACAGGGTCGTACACCAATTACGTCATAAAGCGTGAAATTTTTAGTGCGCGTCGCTACTTTCCGGCCAAGTCTTTCAATCAACATCTGGCAATGAGCGACACCATGGAGAGCAGCAGGCTCCACGTCCTGCAAGCGATTGAAGATGGCTGGTCAGGCTTCACCAAAGCGCCATTGCCATTTGTGCTGTTCACACTTTTATCGGGCGCGCTGGGGCTGATCTTTCAGGTGATAAGCCATGGAGCCGCCATGAGATCTTCAGCAGGATCAGGGTTTGATCCAGTCACCGCCCTGCTGATGATTGTCTCCGTGATTGGCAGCACCGTGATCAGCCTGTGGGCGGTCACAGGCCTGATTCGCGGAGCATGGAAGGCCCTTAATGGCCATAAGCCGTCGTTTGGAGACCTCACGCGCTGGGATGGTCAAGCAGCAGGGCGCCTGTTCATCAACCAGTTAGTGCTAGCCATTGTTCTGGCGATCATTTTGTTCATCGCCATTGCCATCGGCACGGGCCTTTTTCAGATCAATCAGGCTTTGGCTGTGATTCCTGGCCTGGTGGCCGGCATCGTGTTTCTTTATCTGGGGGTGAATCAAAAGTTCCTCCCCTTCATTGCGATCGCGGAAGAGGGCAATCCTCTTCAAAAAATTCAGCGAGGAAGAGCCGTCGTTGATCCCAGCTGGTGGTGGATGCTCCTGCTCCTGATCGTGGAAGTTGTGATCCTGGGCATTGGACTCCTGCTCAACGGAGTTGGCCTTCTGGTTGCTAGCCCCTTGGTGATCTGCATCTCAACAGCGGCCTACCGCCAACTGTTTGGCACAGAAGATCAAACCGGTTTTCTTAGTGAGAACTGAGTCCGATAAAGGCCACGACGCCGAGCAGTGCCAAGACCAGCTGAGCCAGACGACTCACAAGCAGTCCGGCAACCACCGCTAACCCCACAACTGCTCCTTGGCGTAATGCTTGAAGCCACCCAAGATTCAAGGGTGGCTTTTTTTTAACCCAGGTTTCCACCACCAAGGCCCCAAGCCAGGGGCCAAACAAGGCCCCAAGCAATGGACCGCCAAAGGGAAGGGCGGGTAGGAGGCCGAACACCCCTAAGAGCAGACCCACACCAGCCCCTGCT
>NZ_JAKUHK010000179.1:0-4253 GCF_023630655.1 Synechococcus sp. MU1655
TGTTGATCAGCGCACCGCTGATCTGGTTGGCGGCAGAAGGAATCCTTCCGGTCTGGGCGGTTTGGCTTTTGCTGGCCCGTGAATTGCTGATCTCTGGCTGGCGTGGTGACAGCAGTGATGGGGCACCAGCATCCGCTGCAGGTAAAGCGAAAACAATCCTCCAATTCCTCAGCCTTGCCCTCATGCTTTGGCCCCCGTTGTGGGGAGATCCAGCACTCGTTCAAGCTTTAAGAGTGGTTGGCGTGGGTTTGTTTTGGCCCTCGTTGGTTTTGGCTTTGTGGTCAGCTTGGGGGTATCTCAAGCCTTACCGATCAAAGCCTGGTCAGCGCTGAAGTCTGGATTGGATGTGGGTTGGTCTTTGTACTCCCGTTGATAACTGTCAACAAGACAGGCACAAGCGTCAAACCGCGGCGCCCAAGCCAGCTCACGCCTGACCCTGGTGGTGTCGGTCAAAAAGTGACTCAGCCTTAGAGGGAAGGCCTTGCGCGCTTTGGGGTCCAGTCCACTGGGGTCGAATGGTCGTAAATCCAAGCTTTGAGGGTCTCGCCCACAGGCCACGGCTGCCGCTTCGATCAAGCCGCGGAAGCTGATGCCCTGGCTTGCGCTGCAGTTGTAGATCCGATTGCAAGCTGCATCCACCTCAAGCGAGCGAGCCATCGCCTCAGCAAGGTCTTCTGCATGGCCGATCTGGGTGATGGTTTCTCCTGATCCTGGAAGGGGAATCGGCTGATTATTCACGATTCGGTCAAAGAACCAGCGCTCCACTGGGTTGTAATTCCCAGGCCCCACGATGTAGGTGGGACGGAAGCTGGTGAAGGGGATCCCCTGCTCTTGGAGCCATTGTTCGGTGTCAGCCTTGCCGGAATGTCGACTGGCGGGATCGATCTCAGCTGTTTCATCCAACGGCCATTGCGTCGATGCGGCATAGACCCCGGCGGAACTCACGTATAGAAAGCGATGGGTGGGGGCGCCTGTCATCGCTAAGACGCGACGACTGTCGTCCAAAGTGCGTCCCGAGCTGTCGATGATGACCTCAAAGCCGCGTCCCTTGAGTTGTTCGAGATCGGCATCAACGCTGCGATCTCCTTGAACTGACTCCACTCCGTCGGGTGAGGGAAGGCGACCTCGTGTGAACAGGGTGAGTGCATGCCCCTGGTCCTGAAGCCTTGCGACCAATGGCTTCCCAACAAAGCGGGTGCCACCCATTACGAGAATCTTCATCAGCAAGGCGCTCAACCCAGCCATTGAAGCGCGCCCATTCAACCGCAGGCATGAAGCTTGACCCCCTGGCCTGCAGGATGGGAGAGAGAAACGTGCCACGGGCGTCATGGAGATCATCCCCGCCATCGACCTGTTGCAGGGAAGCTGTGTTCGTCTGCATCAGGGTGACTACGACCAGGTCACTCGCTTTAGCGACGATCCACTTGCACAGGCTCAACACTGGGTGAAACAGGGTGCAACCCGCCTCCATTTGGTGGATCTCGATGGTGCGCGCAGTGGTCAGCCCATCAATGATCAAGCGGTTCGCTTGATTGCCAAAGAGTTATCGATTCCCGTGCAACTGGGTGGCGGAGTGCGGTCGTTGGAGCGGGCTGAAGAGCTGCTCAGTTGTGGACTGGATCGGGTCATTCTCGGCACCGTGGCGCTTGAGAACCCCGAGTTGGTGAGGACCCTTGCTCGCCGCCACCCTCACAAAATTGTGGTGGGCATTGATGCACGCAATGGGCTTGTCGCCACGCGTGGCTGGGTGGAAGAGAGCGACGTGGAGGCCACGGCTCTGGCTCAGCATTTGAGTACGGCGGGCATCGCGGCCATTATCAGCACCGATATTGCAACGGATGGCACGTTGGCTGGTCCGAATCTGGAAGCATTGCGTGCCATGGCTCAAGCGAGTGAGGTGCCCGTCATCGCCTCTGGAGGCGTGGGGTGCATGGCAGATCTGCTTTCGCTCCTAGCCCTGGAACCGTTGGGTGTGGAGGGAGTCATCGTGGGTCGAGCGCTCTACGATGGTCGCGTCGACTTGCATGAAGCTATCCAGGCGATTGGTGAGGGACGTCTGCAAGACCCTCTGAGTGATCACAGCAGCACGATCGCTTGATACGAATTGAATTCATTGGAACCCTGGATGCTCCTTGTGTTCAACGAAGTCTTGAATAGGGTTTTAAGATGCGATTAATAAAGTTGCATTAGTGGCGGTCGATAGCAGGAATCAACGTTCGGAATTGTCCGCTGCATCCAGTGGACTCCAAGCCACTTTTGAGTTGTGCCGAAAGCTTGGGATGCGCCTCAGTCAGCAGCGGCGGATGGTTCTTGATCTGCTTTGGACTGAAGCCAGCCATTTGAGCGCCAGAGATATTTTTGAAAAGTTGAATGATCAAGGTCGACGAATTGGGCATACATCGGTGTATCAAAACCTCGAAGCTCTCCAGAGAGCTGGGGTGATCGAATGTCTGGATCGGGCCAGTGGTCGCCTTTACGGCTACCGAAGTGACCCCCACAGTCATCTCACCTGCCTCGAGACTGGACGCATTGAGGATCTCGATGTTCAACTGCCTGATGAACTCGTGCGGGAAATCGAGGAGCGCACTGGTTACACAATTGAGGCCTACACCCTTCAACTCAGTGGACGGCCTAGAGAGTTAGATGGGCGCTGATGATTCTCGCAGGAGCATTTGCTCCTGCACCAATTCCTTGCGATCATTCGTGTGGAACGGATTACAGCGGTGAACGGGATTCCAAACAAGATTTTGCTTATCGCAAGGAATCTGCTTGCTGAATCACTTTTGTCGGGGCTGGCTGGCAACAAAGGGATAGTGGTCTCTGTTTCAACAGATCAGCTGGATGGACAACCTGATCTTGTGATCTGGTCCATTGAAACGGTTGCATCTCCGGCCCTTCTTCAGCTCGAAGTCATCAAGCTTCAAAGCCGTTGGGGATCAGCTCCTCTGCTGTTGTTGCTCCCCGCGAACCTCCCTTGCGATCCCACTGATCTTCTTTCCCTGGACTGCGCGGGATTGCTTCAAGACCCTGATCTCACGCAATTGCAGCAGAGCATTGAGACGCTGCTCTCTGGGGGCAGGGTGGTCGAATTGACGTCGCACCCCTCGTCCGAGTCGTTTGAACCTGTCCAGTCACCAGGACTTGGGTCTTGGTTGTTGATGACTGGGCTTCAACAAATCAATCATGACCTGCGCTTGATCGAGGTCCTGTTGAACCCACCACCAGAGAATCCGATGCTGCGATTCATGCTGGAGGGACGTTGTCGTGAATTGCGCAGTGCCCGTCAGCTGTTGCTCTGGCTTTGGGGTCCATTGCAATTGGGGCTTGAAGCTTCTGTTCCCCTCCAACAATCGTCTCACTTCCGTGAACCTCCAGGAACTTCGATTCAGTTAAAGGAGAGAAATGGTGCTGCGGTGTGGAACGCCATTCATCAACGCCTTGAAACGGCGGTCACTGGAGGTCTCAGCAACGCGACCGGTCAGATGCTGGCGATTGAAGGTCTTCAGCCTGAGAGACGACGCGAGCTCTTGCTTGCCCTTTTGGATCAGCTCAATGCAGTTTTGCAAAGGTTGCGCCTCGATCAGCAGGCTTGCGTCGAAAAGCGATCCGATCAGGCTCTTTCGGAGCACTGGCAGGCTCTGCAACCTGAATTGCGTCAGCAGGCTTTATGCACGATGGCGGGTCATTACGTCCGCCTTCCCATGGGAGAGGAATTAAGCGGTGTGGCCGATCACCTGCTTCTCAATACCGAGCTCGAAGACATGGATGAGGAACTGCCAAATCCGAAGCGGATGCTGGCTCCTTTCCTTGACAACCAGCCTGTTTTGGTCGATGGACAGCTGTTGCCAGCCGATGATCCCCGCGCCTTGCTGCAGCTTGAAACGTTGGTGAGCAACTGGTTGGTGCGCACAGCGGAACTGATTGGCTCTGAGTTACTTGGCGTCTGTGGAGATTGGCCTGAGTTGAGGCGCTATCTGTTAGAGCAACGGTTGATCTCGACCAGAGAGCTGGAACGTCTACGCAACCAACTCAATACTCAGTCTCGTTGGCAAACCTGGATTCAACGTCCGATTCGCCTCTACGAAAGCCAGCGGCTTCTCTATCAACTCAACAATGGAACGATTGCACCGTTGCTGCTAACCGAACCCAGAGACGAAGAGTTGCGTCGTCTTGGCTGGTGGCAACAACAGGTTGCTCTTCTGCTAGAAGCGCGGGATGCCCTGGCTCCTCAGGTTCAACTTCTCGTCCGCAGA
>NZ_JAKUHK010000180.1:0-4250 GCF_023630655.1 Synechococcus sp. MU1655
GGCTCCTGCAGCAGCTGAGCCACCAACCACTTCCAGGATTTCCTGGGTAATGGCTGCCTGACGCGCCTTGTTGTAGTCAAGGGTGAGCGTCTTAGCCAACTCCTTGGCATTGTCACTTGCATTGTTCATTGCAGTCATGCGACTTGCAAGCTCGGATGCTGCCGATTCCTGGAGCGAACGCAGGAGTTGATTTTGTAGGTACAAAGGCAACAACGCATTCAACAACTGATCAGGACTTTGCTCAAAAACGATGTCTGAAGGCAAAGCAGGCTGTGCATTGTCAGGTGCACTTCCTGCTTCCACAGATAGGCGACCTTCTTTTGTGGTGAGTCTGAAGATTTCATCCTCTGCCTCAGCAATCCCTTGGGGGTCTAGAGGCAGAAGCGTTTGAACCACCGGCTTGCAGCTCACCAAATTGATGAACTTAGTGAAGATGATCTCAACACGATCTGAAGTCTCAGACAGAAACTCAGCAAAAATTTCGCTAGCTATGGAACCAGCTTCATCAGCAGTAGGTACCTGCTCCAAGCCTGTAAAAGTAGCTTGAATTGGATAATTACGGTTGGTGAAATAGCTGATTGCTTTGCGTCCAATCAACACAAGAGCAACTTTGTAACCCTGGCTTTGAAGCTCAGCGAAACGTTTCTCTGTGCGCTTGATGATATTGGAGTTGTAACCACCACAAAGACCACGATCGCCAGTGACGGCCATCAAGGTGATGGTTTGAACAGCTCGCTGCTCCAGCAGAGGAGCATCAGCATCTTCAAAGCGCATGCGCGATTGGAGATTCTCGAGAAGACGTGCGAGCCGATCGGCAAACGGACGGCTACGCAGTACTTGTTCTTGGGCGCGACGAACTTTGGCCGCAGCCACGAGGCGCATGGCCTCAGTGATCTTGCGGGTGTTCTTGACCGATTTAATCCGGTCCCGGATCTCTTTGAGATTTGCCATGGCTTAAGCCCTCAGTTGGCGGAGGCCAGCATGGTGGACACAACTTCAGCAATCGCCTCTTTGAGAGTGGTCTCAGCTTCAGGGCTCAAGACCTTCTCGTTTTGGATTTTGCTGATGAACTCAGGCTTATTGCTCTTGAGGTACTCACGCAACTCGCGGGAGAACTGAACAACCTCTTCAACAGGAACATCATCAATCAGGCCTTTGACACCTGCATAAACAATCGCCACCTGCTCAGCCAAAATCAATGGACTGAACTGAGGCTGCTTCAGAAGCTCACGAAGACGCTTGCCTCGGCTGAGCTGCTGCTGTGTAGCGGCATCAAGATCGGAAGCAAATTGAGAGAATGCAGCCAGTTCATCAAACTGAGCCAATTCAAGCTTCAAGGTGCCTGCAATCTTCTTGATCGCCTTGGTCTGGGCTGCACCGCCAACACGACTCACAGAGATACCAACGTTGATCGCAGGCCGTAAGCCGGAGTTGAACAAGTCAGAACTGAGGAAGACCTGACCATCCGTGATCGAAATCACGTTGGTTGGGATGTAAGCAGACACGTCACCGGCCTGGGTCTCGATGATCGGAAGGGCGGTCATCGAACCTTTGCCCATAGCGTCAGAGAGCTTTGCAGCACGCTCAAGCAAACGGCTGTGGCAATAGAACACGTCACCGGGATATGCCTCACGACCGGGCGGACGACGCAGAAGCAATGACATCTGGCGGTAGGCCTGAGCTTGCTTGGTCAAATCGTCATAGATGACCAAAGTTGCCTTGCCTTTGTACATGAAGTACTCAGCAATCGAGGCTCCTGTGTAGGGAGCCAGGTACTGAAGGGCCGCAGGTTCTGAGGCGTTTGCTGCCACCACCACGGTGTAATCAAGAGCACCACGCTCGCGCAGCACTTCCGTGACCTGGGCAACAGACGCTGCTTTCTGTCCGATCGCAACGTAGACACAGACAACATCCTGATCAGCCTGGTTCAGGATCGTGTCAATACAAATAGCTGTCTTACCGGTTTGACGGTCACCAATGATCAGCTCCCGCTGACCACGCCCAATTGGAATCATGGCGTCAATAGCCGTAATGCCTGTCTGCATTGGCTCATGCACAGACTTACGTTGAATGATTCCGGGAGCTGGAGACTCAATCAATCGGGATTCAGTCGTCGCGAGGTCACCCTTGCCGTCGATTGCAACACCGAGTGGATTAACCACGCGTCCAAGCATGGCGTCACCAACGGGAACGGAAGCAATCTTGCCTGTCGCTCGGACGGTGCTTCCTTCCTGAATTCCAAGGCCCTCGCCCATCAGCACAACGCCGACGTTGTCATCTTCGAGGTTGAGGGCAATCCCTTCGGTGCCGTCTTCGAACTCAACCAGCTCACCAGCCATCACCTGCTGAAGGCCATATACACGGGCAATACCGTCACCAACTTGCAGGACGGTGCCGACGTTGCTGACCGATACGGACTTGTCATAGTCCTCGATCTGCTGCTTAAGAATGGCGCTGATCTCGTCGGGTCTGATGGAAACCATGGCGGGAAAACCCAGGGGCGGGTGGTGAGTGGAAGGGCGAGATGAAGGGGTGGCTTAGCTCAGCTCGCCTTAGCGAGTGCAAGACCAAGGCGTCGAACCTGACCGGAGAGGCTGGCATCGATCACCTGAGAACCGAGGTTGACGACAAAGCCACCAATCAACGATGGATCGACCTTGAGATCGATTTCAACAGCATTGGTTCCAGCCATTGACTGGACTTTGGTGGTCAATGCGGCCTGCTGTTCTTCTGAGAGCGGTTGAGCAGCGCGAACATGCGCTAGAGCAATATTCCGAGACTCCCGATAGAGTTCGAGATAGCGCAAAAGCACCGCTTCAAGGGCCGGAAGTCGTTGGCGATCAGCCAAAACCTTGAGCAAGTTCATCAGAGAAGGAGTGACTTGCTCTGAAAGAAGACTGGTTAAAGCTTTCTTCTTTGCCTCTGGTTCGAGAACAGGAGATGTCATCGCATCACGAAGAGGCTCTGAACTCTCCCAAGCAGAAAGAAGGGCCTTGCACTGATTGGCGACTTCTTCGGATTCCTGACGGACGTCAGTGACCTGAAGAAGAGCGTCAGCGTAAGGAGTTGCTAGAGAATTTAAAAGAGGCATTTAGACGTCCTCCAAGTTAGAGATAGAGGAGTCGATCAGCTTGGCTTGAGCCTTGCTGTCAAGGCGTTTGGGCAGTTCAGCCAAAGCCTTGTCAATCGCGGAAAGAGCCGCTTCACGACGGAGCTGCTCAGTGAGACGAGCACCTTCTGCAGTGAGATCAGCCAAGGCGTCTTGCTTGAGGGCAGCCATGGCCTGAATCGTTCGCTTTTCACCGTCAGCGCGAATAGCTTCAGCGCGAGATTTGCCGTCTAGACGGATTTTTTCAGCCTTTTGTTGGGCTGCCGAAAGCTCTTCTTGAGCTTTAGAGAGTTCAACTGTGGCCGTCTTCAAACGCTTTTCAGCATCTTGAAGATCCTTAAGGATGGCTTCGCGTCTGCGCTCGAGCATCCCCCCCAGAAATCCTTTCAAAAACCAATACAAAACACCGATCACGATGACCAGGTTGATCAGATTAGTTTCAAAAAGATTGAGGTTGATTCCGAATCCACCCTCAGCAGCAATTAAAGGAAATAAAAGAGTCATCATGCAGCTAGCAGTCGTTGAATGATCTGTGAGCTGAGTTGATCAACCTGAGCCATCAACTTTGCTTGTGCAGATTCACGTTGAGACTCAATTTCTTTACGAGCCTGTTCTCGAGTGCGATTGGCTTCAGTTTCCGCAGCAGCTAACGCCTCGCGGTAAAGAGAATCAACTTCCGTTTCTGCATCAACAATGGCTGACTGTGCAGCTTGTCTAGCGCCTCGTAGTTGATCTTGAAGGTCGGACTCGAGTCGTCGCACTTGCTCAAGCTTTTGCTTGGCATCAGCACGACTCGTATTGATATATCCCTCACGATCTTCCACGACCTTGCCAACCGGCCGGAAGAACAGAGAATTGAGCAGAAAGGTTAGGAGAACCACCTGAAAAGCCATTAAAGGCAAGGTGGCATCGAGGTCAAAAAGACCTCCCTCCGGAACCGCCGCTTCAGCGAACAGAAGCCAGGTCATGGAAGAGGTGAGCTGGAGAGGAGCGAGAAATTACGAAGAGAGTTAGAGGGGGAGCGACCCTACAAAAAAGGACGGCCCCCAACTCTGCATCATGCGAATGGGTTGGCGAACAGAAGCACCAGGGCCACCACAAGGCCGTAGATCGTCAGAGACTCCATGAATGCCAGAGAGAG